>JALYXI010000176.1 GCA_030947245.1 Acidobacteriota bacterium | reverse complement strand
GCTAAGGGGCTGGCCCGAGGTCAGGATACCCAGCGATCCGAGCTCCCAGCCGCCTATGAAGCGGTCGGCCCAATCGGGCATGTTGCGGCCTAACAGCCGTGCTCGTCCGATCGGAAGGATGTAGGTGGCGGACCAGTTCAGAGTGTGCGGCCGGTCGATGTCGGATAGCGACCGGTTCAGTGTCAGGTTGTACTCGTCCAGGGAGCCGGTGTTGCCGCCGCCATCCGACGAGGCATTATCGATGGTCATCGACCACGTGTAGTTTACCGCGAACTTCAGAGCGCCCTGCTGGCGGCGGAGGCTGACCTGGAGCGAATCGTAGTAAGTGCGGCCCGCGTTCGTCGAAACAAACACATTAGTGAACTGCGGAAAATTGCGCAGGTAGTACTGTGAAATACCGGCGGCGGAGTACCTGGTATAGCCGTTGGTATCCACCGTGTTGGCCGCTGAACCCACCGCGCCTTGACGCACCGCGGTGGCCCCGATCGCCGTAATAGCCGCGCTCGGCGATCCGTAGATCTTTACGATGTTGTTCCCCGCTGAAGGGAGAGCGGCGCCATTCGCCTGGAAGGCCTGCAATTCCTTGAAGTCGTTCAGAAATCCGCTCGTATAAATACGCGTCTGGTTTACGTTCTGGTCTAGCAGTTGCTTAATAGCGCGGTTGGCCACATAGCCCACCTCAAGCACCGTGTTGCGCAGCACTTCCCGCTGGATAGTGAAGTTGTACTCCAACGCATACGGAGTACGGAAGTTGGGATCGATGAGATTCAACGTTCCGAACACCCGGTCGGGATTCGGGGTGGTGGTGGGCGTTGCGGGAGGCGCCGGGAAAGCCAGGCTCTTGTCGCTGGCCCGGATATCGGTTCCCCCGGCATTCGGGAATGTTGTGACGCTCTGCGCAAACCCCGGAGTGGTGGTATCCGGGTCGATGATCGCCGTCCCCGGAACACGGTCGTAGAAAACACCCCAGGATGCGCGAATCGAAGTCTTGCCATCCTTGAATGGCGACCACGCCAATCCAACGCGCGGAGCGAAATTGTTCAGGTCGTTCTTGAACCAGGATGTGCTCCTGGCCACGGTAAGGTTTGAAATCTGGCTGACGGTGTTGACCAACCCTGCCGCGTCCTGCACGATATTCCCCTGAAGGCCATCGCGCTCGTAAGGCACGCCGAAAAATTCATAACGCAGGCCGAGGTTCAGCGTCAGGTTGCTCTTGATGCGCCAGTCATCCTGGAAATAACCGCTGTAGTCGTGGAAGATGAAGTTCCGCACCCGGGGTTTGCCGGGGCTGAATGTTTTAAGATCACTGTAGAACGTGGTCTGGATCGAGCTGACGCGTCCCAGAAGATCGTTATATAGACTGTCGTACCGGGTGCGGTCGGCGGACGAAATCTGCGCGCCCGTCGGCCCGTTTGCTGTCGGTACGGTGTTTCCGTTGGCCGTGCTCACGGACAGGGTCGGCCAGAGACTTCCATCGCTGCTCTGAAATTGCAGAATGTCGGAAAAGCGAAAACCGGTTTTGAATGTGTGCTTGCCACGAAGAATGGAAATGTTGTCGGAAATCTGCGGATTGACAGGCGAATTCCGTTCGGAGCCGAATCCGGTGGGAATCGGATTGGTAAACAGGTTGGCGCCGATGAGGGGCACGTCGCGGTAGAACAGGCTGCGAACGCGGCCGAAGACCACCGACGACTCCTGGACGCCGAGGACGAAGTCATTCACCAACGTGCGCCTGATCATCCAGTTGAAACCGGTGGAGTACCCGGAACGGATGCCGCCCTGCGTGCCGTTCGGCTGGCCGGGGAAGGTAGCCTCAGCGTTGTTTAGAGAGTCCGCGGGCGTGACGGTCTTGAACCACGAGTAGCGGAAATAGGCGCGTAGATTCGTTGTCGCCTGGTAGTCGGTCTTGAACGTATACTGGTCGCCCTGGTTGTTCGCCGGAGCATTGAAACGGAATCCGGCGGTATTCAGTCCGTCGCCGACAGACGTGTTGTTCGGATTCGGGAGCAGGGCGAGATTGCTCGCCACGATCGGGTCGATACCGAGCTTACGGGGGTCGTTCTGGACAATGTTGTAGCTCAGAATGCTTCCCGCATTCGGCTGTCCGGGCGGCACAATCCAGCGGAAAATTCCGGCTTTAGCTTCCGGCGTCAGGACCGTGCGGTTGCGGGCCACCTGCTGCGCCACTCGCGACCCCTGATAGTTGAAAAAGAAGAAAAGCTTGTCCTGGCCGTGGAAGACCTTCGGAATAATGACGGGGCCGCCGAAAGATCCGCCGAATTGGTTCTGGATAAAGATCGGGCGGGGCGTGGCCGTGCCGTCCGGCTGCAGCGAATTATTGTTGAAGAAGTTGTTGGCGTTGAGGACTGTGTTGCGGTGGTACTCGAACAAGTTCCCATGGAACTTGTTGGTGCCGGATCGCGTGATGAGCTCGATGGTGCCGCCCGCGTTGCGGCCGTATTCCGCCTTCGCGCCACTGGTGATGATGCGGAATTCCTCGATGGAGTCCGTATTGTTCGCATTGAGTGTCAGACCGAGGCGGGGGGACACCGCGTCGTTGACGTCGATCCCGTCCAGAGTATTGTTGTTCGACCCCTGCCGGTTGCCGTTGATGCGGGCGAAGCTGGAGTCGTTCGGGCTGGCGCCGAGTTGGACGCCTGGTTGATAAGTAGCCAGCGCGATCGGGCCACGTCCAAGCTGAGGCAAAGTATCGATGTCCCTGAGGGTGACGGCGCGCTGGATTGTCGCTTCCGCCGTCTGAACGCCGAGCGAACTGGCTTCAACGCTCACCGTGTCGCTGACAGAACCGACCTCGAGAACGACCTCCTCGCGAAGCGTCACGCCCACGGTCACCTCAATGTCGGTGATCTCTTCCCTGCGAAATCCCTTGGACTCCGCAGTGAGCGTATAGAATCCCGGCGGAACCACCGGAAAGGCGTAGAATCCGGACGTATCCGTCTCGGCTTCCGCCCGGACTTGCGTCTTGATGTTGGTGATGACTAGCTTCGCGCCGACGATAACCGCATGCGAATTATCGACAACATTGCCCTCGACCCGCGCGTCCTGAATCTGGGCGGAAAGCGACAGCGTCCACAGCCCGATAGCTGCAGCAAGCGATAACCGTCTCATTGAACCCCCAGCCGCTACGTTGATGTAAAGTTCGCGTAGCCCTCAAGAAATCTGTAACGAAGATTACGTTAGCGGTGCTCAAAAGTCAATCAGGCGCTCGAATTTTGGCTTTGGTGACTGACTAAGAACGGTGTGGTTGGTGGCGGAAGCGGAGCGGCCGTGAACCTAGAAAGGTACCGAAGAAGTAGTGGGCGACAAGGGTTATCGCAGCGGCGCGACCCTGCGGGAGCAATTTGTTGGTGAGAATGTGGATTGGCCTCTCACGACCCGTGTCTACCCGGCGCGCAAGAATTTGTCCGGCGTTGTACCTTCAGCGATGAAATAGATGAACTCCAAGTACGCAGGTGAGGAGCGGTCATCTGAACAGGACAAATTGTCTCTCGTCCACCACCCGCCGGGGAATCATCCAGGACGCATAGGGGGCCCACTCGATTTCGGGCCAAAGCCACAATTGGCCCGAGCGGCGGGCGCGAGTGCGCCGGGTCATGGCAACACGCTGGGGAGTATCGTGCCGCGCGTGACAGGCGGGACACAAGATGGTGATCAGCTGACCATTGCGGGGATCATGATGCACGTGCGCGGCATTTAAGCGCGCGTGCGAAGTTCCGCACGTCGCACATCGATAGCGCGCGATCGCGAGAAGCGTTTCGCGGTAGGCACGCCACTCCGCACCGTAATACTTACGCAGTTCGGGGCGGATCGGCATTGGTTGATTATGGCAAACGGCTCAACAGGAGTTCAAGCGGGGGCTAGAAGACGCTTCGGCCCCAGAGTCCGCCGAATAGCGTGCGGGCCATAATTTGAATATCAAGCCAAGGCGACCAACCCTCCACGTATTCCAGATCCAGTTCGACGCCGCGGCGGGCTTTGGCTTCCGTGTGGATTCCGCCTCGCATGCCGTTGATCTGCGCCCAACCCGTAATACCGGGTTTCACGCGATGGCGCGCCGGATACTCGATCACGGCCTCGGGATAGATCTGTTTGCCGACCAGCATTTTCGGCACGTGGGCGCGCGGCCCGACCACGGCCATTTCGCCCCGCAGCACGTTGAAGAGCTGCGGCAACTCGTCGATGCTGTGCTGGCGGAGGAACCGGCCCACACGCGTTACGCGCGGATCGTTCTCTATCGTGCCCCTGGCTCCGTCGTCGTGCGGGTCGATGCCCATGGACCGGAATTTCAGAAGATCGAACTCCCGATGATTGAAGCCGACTCGCCGCTGCCGGAAGAGGACCGGTCCCGGCCCTTCCATCCGGATCGCGATTGCGGCGGCGAGCATGACCGGCCAGCAAAGCAGGAGCGCGATGGCCGCGACGACATAGTCCTCGACCGCTTTTAGAATGGCATGACCCCCGACCAGCGGACGGCGCGCCACCTGGAGAAACGAGTATCCATCCATGTTTCTGAGCTGGACTTCTTTCACGTTCAGCCAACTGATATCCATCAGCAAGAGAATTTCCGCCGGAATGGAATTCAGTTTCTGCATCATGAGGGAGATGCGTTCGTGCGCGCGCATGGGCAGAGCCACGACGATGGCGTCGATATGCGTGGCGCGCGAAATCTCGATCAGGCTGTCA
This sequence comes from Acidobacteriota bacterium, assembly GCA_030947245.1. Taxonomy (GTDB): domain Bacteria; phylum Acidobacteriota; class Terriglobia; order Bryobacterales; family Bryobacteraceae; genus JALYXI01. The sequence continues at coordinate 1,375 of JALYXI010000176.1, read as the reverse complement.
ATGCCCTTGGTGACGGGAATCCCTTTGATTTGTTTCTGGCAACGGTCGGCACGCTCATCGAAGATGCCGACTATTTCATAGAAGCCGTTCTGGGGGCGGTCACCTGTTAAGTGTTCCACCGCGGCGACGCCCTCGTCCCCTGCCCCGAGAATTGCCACACGGTGCGTCAGAACGCCGCGCCGATGCAACCGGTGCACGATGAAGTGGGAGGCGCACCGCGAGGCGGCGATGCCGAGAAGCGCAGTTCCGATCCAGCGCAGCAGCCAGGAAGCCGTGTTGTTTCCGGGGTGGAACACTTGGGCGAAGACCCAGATCACCGTGCTACCCGCGCCCAGGCCCATCAGAATATCGACGAGTTCCCAGCGCATTGAATTATACCGGTCCCAGCGGTAGATCCGCCGGTTACCACTGATCATCCGATAAGGAAAAACCGCCAGAAGGGACATCAGCAAAGACTGTGCCAGGGTCATTTGAGTATGGGCCGTGCCACCGGCTAATCCAGCCAAGCCGAGGCAGAGGACGTCACATGCTTTTACGCACTGGTCGATGAAACCATGGGTAACGATTGAGCTTCTGGGACTGGCGCCTGTTGAAGAGATCGGGTGCGGCCTTTCGCGTTGAGCGTTCATCGAGCAATATACATTCCGGCTGGCAAGCGGCGATTGCAATTGCACCGGTCCTTATCCGGGTAAGTGTCCGGTACCGGCGCGCCCTCTCAGGGAAGGCTCAATTATTTCAACCGCACGCGTTGTAACGATCCCATCACGAAGTTCACATAGTAACCAGAGCGCCGGAGTTTCAGGCCGGCGCGAAATCTTTAGTAGCACAGTGTATTGACTCACAGGAGCAACCGATGACACGTATCTCGCGAATCCTTTCAATTCTTCTTTTGGGCTCAGCCTATATTTCCGCCCAGGACAGACCGAACCTCAACGAGCAGTTTCCGATTCGCACCGGCCGGGTTCTCTCTCCGCCGATCGTTTTGCCGGTGGGAGAATGCGCGAAAGCGGTCCATGTAACCGGCTATATCCCCCATGCGGTGATTCGCGTGTTTGCGCATGTTACGGAACTGATTGGAACCGCGAATCCCTATTTCGCGGAATCCGACATCACGCTCACGCGCAGGCTGAATCTGGGTGAATCGATTACGGCCACGCAGGAGGTTTTGGGGCAGGTTAGTTCCCAATCGGCCGATCCCATGATCGTAAGCGGGTATCCCGGCAGCCTGAACAAGCCTGTCGCGCAAGCGCCTGTTTACGCGTGCGGGCACGTGGTACCTGTGAACAATCTGAATCCGGGAACCCATGTTACGGTGTTCCAGCAAGGCATCGCGGCCTTAATCGGAGAGGCCGATGCTACCCAGGCGTGGCAACCG
>JALYXI010000039.1 GCA_030947245.1 Acidobacteriota bacterium | reverse complement strand
ATGAGCGATTCCGGTCCCTGGCGCGAAAGCGGCCGGGTTCCGCTAGCGTAAGCCGGAGCCAAACCGGCCACGACCGGTTCGAGGTGCTGAGCGCTACCATGAGAGCGAATGATCCGGCTCTTCTTTTTCTTCGTTTTTCTCGCGAGCGCGCAGGATGGCTCGCGATGGTGGCGCCATGTGGAATTCCTTGCCGATGACAAGCTCGAAGGCCGTAACACAGGGAGTGAAGGTCATCGGAAAGCGGCCAATTATGTAGCGGAACAATTTGAACGCGCGGGGTTGAAGCCGGCGGGAGTTGAAGGATATATACAGCCGGTAAAGTTTAAAACGCGGCAGATCGACGAAAGCCGGTCCAGCGTTGCTCTTGTGAGAAACGGCAAAGCTGAGCCGCTTACGCTGGGGGAGGATGTCACCATCGGGTTGCGTACCGACCCAGCCGCCACAGTGGACGCGCCGCTCGTGTTTGCGGGTTACGGCCTGAGCGTACCGGAAGAGAAGTATGACGATTTCACTGGCTTGGATGTGCGCGGCAAGATCATCGTTTATCTCAGCGGCGGGCCGCCATCTATCCCCGGCGCGCTCAGCTCACATTACCAATCCGCCGGGGAGCGATCCGCCAATCTGACTCGTTTGGGGGTGGTGGGAACCTGCGTCATCCAGAATCCCAAGACGATGGACATTCCCTGGGCGCGGTCCACTCTAGCCCGGTTAGCGCCCGCCATGAGCCTGGCCGATGCGTCACTCAATGAAAGCGGCGGACAGAAGATCGGATTGGGAATCAATCCGGCCCACGCGGACAAGTTCCTCAACGGATCCGGGCATACGTTCAATGAGATTTTGGAACTGGCGAACGCGGGCAGGCCGCTGCCGCACTTCGTGATTCCCGCAAGTTTGAAGGCAACGGTCGCCGTGAAGCGCGGCGAAGTGGAATCTCAGAACGTGGCCGCTATTTATCCGGGGGCCGATCCCCAGCTTCGCAATCAGTACGTCGTGATGTCGGCTCATTTGGACCACATCGGCGTCGGCGAGCCGATCCATGGGGACCGTATTTACAACGGCGCCATGGATAACGCGTCCGGCGTGGCTGCGATGCTCGACATCGCGGAGATGCTGCACGATACGCATGCGCACCCGAGGCGGTCGATTCTTTTTGTCGCGGTTACCGGCGAGGAGAAAGGGCTTCTGGGAAGCCGGTTCTTCGCCAACCATCCCACGGTAGACCCGAAATCGATTGTGGCGGACATCAATTCGGATATGTTCTTGCCGCTGTTCCCGCTCGATGTGCTGACTGTTTACGGCTTGGACGAATCGGATTTAGGGGACGATGTGCGCGAAGTGGCCAAGCAGATGGGAATCCGCGTACAGGGGGATCCCGAACCGTTGCGCAACGTCTTCATCCGCAGCGACCAATACAGCTTCATCAAGCAGGGCGTTCCTTCGCTGTCGTTGAAGGTGGGGTATGAAAAGGGCTCGCCGCAGGAGCAGATTGCAAAAACCTGGCTGAAGGAGCGTTATCACGCGCCTTCGGACGATCTTCAGCAGCCGATTGACAAGCGGGCGGCGGGCAAATTCGATGCTCTGGCGGGCAAGCTGCTGGAAAGGATCGCGGACCAACCCGCGCGGCCGCAGTGGAAGGCGAACTCCTTCTTTAAGCGCTATGCTATGCGTTAAGTACCGGGCCATGCGTTAAGCACCGGGCCCTGCGTTAAGCACCGGGCGAGGGAGTGATGCGCTCCGCGTTCATGTAAGGCTGGAGCGCTTTCGGAATCAGAACGCTGCCATCCTCCTGCTGATAGTTTTCGAGGATGGCCACCCAGGTACGCCCGACGGCTAAGCCGCTGCCATTGATGGTGTGCAGGTATTCCGATTTGTTCTTCGCGCCCTTGAACCGGATGTTCGCGCGGCGCGCCTGAAACGCTTCGAAGCTGGAGCAGGACGAGATTTCCTTGTAAGCATTCTGGCCGGGAAGCCAGACTTCAATGTCGTACGTCTTCGAGGATGAGAATCCCATGTCTCCGGTACACAGAACCACGGTCCGGAACGGAAGGTCCAGGCGTCGCAGAATGTCTTCCGCATCGGCGGTCAGCTTTTCGTGCTCTTCATTGCTCTGTTCGGGCGTTGTGAACTTCACCAATTCCACCTTCTGGAATTGGTGCTGGCGAATGACGCCCCGGACGTCGCGCCCGTATGAGCCCGCTTCACTCCGGAAACAGGAAGTTGCAGCGCAGAAAGATACCGGTAGCCGCGCGGCATCCAGGACTTCATCCCGGAAGTAATTCGTGACCGGTACTTCGGCGGTGGGAATCAGCCAGTAATCGCTGTTTTGGAGCTTGAAAAGATCTTCTCCGAATTTGGGCAGATTTCCTGTCCCGTAGAGGCTCGGGGAGTTCACGATGAAGGGAGGCAGGATCTCCGTATAGCCATGCTGTTCACAATGGGTATCCACCATGAAGCTGGTGAGCGCGCGCTCCAGGCGGGCGCCCAGGCCGATGTAGAAAGCAAAACGCGCTCCGGTGACTTTCGCCGCGCGTTCAAAATCCAAGATACCGAGGGCCGGTCCCAGGTCCCAGTGCGGTTTTGGCGTGAATGAAAATTCCGGAGGCAGGCCGGACCTGCGCACTTCAACGTTATCTTCGGCGCTACTCCCGATTGGTACCGATTCCTGGGGGATATTCGGTATTCCGGCCAAATGTTGCCGGAACTCTTCCTCTAGCGCGCCCGCCGATTGGTCCAGTACGGCGATGCGTTCGCCCACTGCCCGGACCACCTGCTGCGCATCGGCGGTATCGGCGCCCTGTTTGCGCAGTTTTGCAATCTCGATTGAGCTCGCGTTGCGCTTCGCTTTCAGTTCTTCGGCTTCTTGAATGGCGGCGCGCCGCCGGGCGTCCAGATCACGGAGTTCCTCAACGGGCAACCGGTAGTTCCCACGTGTGGCAAGGCGCGCGGCAATGCCGTCCAAATGGGCGCGGAACGCCGCAACGTCATACATAGGGATTATGCTAGCAGCCGGAATTTCGGAGACAGGCGGTTATTCTTCTTCGTCGTCGGCGGGAACTGGTTCCAGGTCTTCCGCTTCGAAGATTTGCCGACACTCCAGGCACTCCAGGTAATCGACGCCGTCACGCCGCGCAATCATTTCGGTACGGAGGTGGTCACACATAAAACCAATCGTCTTATTCTAATGAACCGAGTGCTCTTGTCAAGGGGGGTCTCCGTACCGGGGAGGCCCAGTGAGTCAGGGCCGGAGTTGCATCTTATTCCGCCAGCGGTTTGGGCACAAGATTCCGGCCTCTTCTCTCGGGGGCGGGAATTCGCCGGAACGCCAGCCAGATCAGGGGAAGGGCAAGAGCCGTGGTGAGCAAGCAATAAAAGCAGTACGCGCCCAAACGGTACATGTCGCGAACGCCGAGCACGTTTGCAACGGCGGCGAGAATCGCAGCGGTGCGGAATACAATGCGCTGCCACCTGCCGCGGCGTTCCGTCAGCGACAGCGCAATGAGCGGAACATATAGCGCGGCTGCGATGAATCCGTCCGGAATTCCGAATGGCCTTGCGAAAGGAGCGTCCGCGACGGCGTCGCATCCGTGATGAAAAATAGGACACTGCAGATGGCTGATTACACGGACTTGGTAGGCGCCCACGTAAAGCATGGCGGCGGCGCTTGCCAGGCTGATTCCTAGCTCGATTTTGCGGGCCGTAGCATCGGCAACGGGCATGGCTATTCTTCATGAGTCTACACTGCTTGTTTGATGACCGCGGCACACACCCGTTTTGCCTGTGGATGCCACGGTAACATTTAGCTGATGCCCTTCCCCGTTCATCGTCCGCGCCGGTTGCGCGCTACGCCCCGGATGCGCGCGCTGGTGCGGGAAACGCGACTGGAGCCGTCACAGATGGTGCTGCCGTTGTTTGTATGTCCGGGCGAAGGAGTAAGGCGCGAAATCGGGTCCATGCCGGGGAATTTTCAACTCTCAGTGGATCAGTTAATGCCCGAATGCGAGGAAGTGCTGGCCCTGGGAGTGGGGGGCGTGATCCTGTTCGGCCTGCCCGAAACCAAGGACGAGCTTGCATCCGGCGCGTACGCCGAAGACGGCATTGTGCAACGCGCGTTGCGGGCGTTGAAACGCGAATTTCCCAACCTTCTGGTGATGACCGATGTCTGCAATTGCGAGTACACCAGCCACGGCCACTGCGGACTGGTGGTGAACAACGACGTGGATAACGACGGCTCGCTTGACTGGCTGGCGCGCGCGGCCGTGTCGCATGCGCGCGCCGGGGCTGACATTGTTGCGCCTTCCGATATGATGGACGGCCGGGTTGGCGCGATCCGGACCGCGCTCGATCAAGCCGGTTTCCCGGGCATTCCCATCCTCTCCTATGCGGCCAAGTTCGCTTCTGTTTTCTACGGGCCGTTTCGCGACGCCGCCGATTCCACCCCGCAGTTCGGCGACCGGCGCACATACCAAATGGACCCTGCGAACGGGCGTGAAGCCATGCGGGAGATCGAGCTCGACCTGGAAGAGGGCGCGGACATGATCATGGTGAAGCCCGCCATGCCGTATCTTGATCTGATTCGCGAGGCCCGGACGCGTTTCGATGTTCCTTTGTCGGCGTATCAGGTAAGCGGCGAATTCGCGATGATCGTGGCCGCCGCTCAAAAGGGCTGGATCGATCAGGATCGCGCCATGATGGAAAGCCTCACGTCCATCCGCCGCGCCGGCGCGGACTTCATTCTGACGTATTTTGCAAAAGCGGCAGCCAGGCTGTTGTGACCGGCGCGCGTTGGGCAATCGGAGGCGCTGTGGCTGTAGCCGGTCTTTTCATTGTGGCGGCCATAGCGGTTCGCCCTGCGCCGAAGGAGGAACCTCCCCGGCCGGTTCCCATACCCGCGAATTCACGGCAGGAAATACCGCGGAGTTTCCCGTGCGAAATCGTGCCGCGGGAGACAGTTTCGGCAGTCGCGGCAGTCGAAGGCCGCGTTGCAGCGGTTCTCGCCAACATCGGCCAAACCGTTACAGAAGGCCAAGTACTGGCAAGAATCGAAAGCCAAGCCCTAAGCTCTTTAGCAAACGGCGCCAACCTTACGGCCGCGGGCACCCAATCCGAGGCGGTTCTGTTGGCGCAAGAACTGGCACAGAGTCAAGCGGAGAGTGCGCGGCTGCAGCGGGAGCTGGCGCGCGCCCGCGACCGTGCCTCCCGCGCCGGACCCGTCTTCAAACGGCAGGAATTGCTCAACCGGGAAGGAGCCACTCCCCGTCTCACCTTCGAAAAGGCCAAAGCCGAGTGGGAAGACGCAGCCCGCGAACTTGCCACGGCGGAAGAATCTTCGCGGCAGGCGGACAACGCGGCGTCGCGCGCTTCAGACCGGCTGCGCGAGACAAAGCGGACGCTGGGGGAAACGAACCGTATGGCCGTCGCTGCGCAAACGGGAATGGCCGCCACCGAGGTGCATGCTCCCGCAGCGGGGCTGGTGATCGGAATGAGCGCTTCGGTTTCCGGTCCAGTGAAACCCAATCAGGAATTGTTCCGGATTGCGGTGAACCCGAATCTCCTCCGCGCCGTGTTTCACCCTGGCCGCCCGCTTCCGCAAGATCAAACGGTTTTTCTAGCGATCAATGGTGTCCAAATCAAGGCCGCGACAACAGAATCCACTCCGGAACGCGCCCTGTCGGATTTCGAAAGCGCGACGGCGCCGGTGCTCCCCGGGACTCCTTGCGTGGCGTCGGTGCAGATAAAATAGAGGACAACTTCCATGCAATTCCTTGCGAACAGCCTTGTTGAACTGATCACTCAGACTTCCACGAATCTTCCGCCGGATGTGCGCGCGGCCATGGGAATGGCGGTCCTGGCGGAGACTCCGGATACTCAGGCATCGCAGGCGCTCAACATCATCGCGTCCAACATAGATATGGCGCAGGAAGATGAAGGCGCGGTTTGCCAGGATACCGGGATGCCGACTTTTGTCGTACACACGCCGGTTGGAGCGAATCAGATCGCGATTCGCCGGGCCATCCAGGAAGCGGTGGCCGAAGCCACGCGGCGGGGCAAGCTGCGGCCCAATTCTGTCGATAGCCTGTCCGGCGCAAATAGCGGCAACAATCTGGGCACAGAAACGCCCGTAATGCACTTCGAACAGTGGGAAGAGAACGAGATTGAAGTGAAGCTGGTGCTGAAAGGCGGCGGCTGTGAGAACAAGAATATCCAGTATTCCCTGCCCGCGAACCTGGAGCGGTTGGGCCGCGCGGACCGCAATATCGAAGGCGTCCGGAAGTGCCTGTTACATGCCGTGTGGCAGGCGCAAGGGCAAGGCTGCTCGCCCGGCGCAGTTGGCGTTTGCATCGGCAGCGACCGGGCGCATGGATACGAGCTCGCCAAGGGTCAGCTCTTCCGAACCCTGGACGATACGAACCCTGTCCCTGAACTTGCGCAACTGGAGAAGGAAGTAATGGAGGAAGCGAACCAGCTCGGAGTGGGCGCCATGGGTTTCGGCGGCAAGGTTTCACTGATTGGCTGCAAGGTTATGGCGGCCAACCGCCTCCCTGCCAGCTTCTTTGTTTCCGTGGCGTATAGCTGTTGGGCCTTTCGACGCCTGGGCGTGCGGCTGGACCCTGCAACCGGCGCGATCACCCGGTGGCTTTACCGCGACCCCGCCCGCCCTGTCGAGCGCATGGCGAAACAAGAGGGCTTCCCACTTACCGGCCGCGAGATCATTCTTACTCCGCCGCTGACCGAGGAGGCTGTGCGCGCGCTGAAGGTGGGCGATGTGGTTCTAATCGATGGCGACATGTACACGGGCCGCGACGGCGTCCACGCCCGCCTGATGAAGCAGGACCCGCCGGTGGACCTGAACGGCGCTGTGTTGTACCACTGCGGCCCCGTGATGATGAAGGAGGGCGAGCGTTGGAGGGTGAAAGCCGCCGGACCCACGACCAGCATTCGCGAAGAGCCATACGAAGCGCACGTGATCGGGAAATTCGGTGTTCGGGCGGTGATTGGCAAAGGAGGCATGGGGCCTAAAACGCTGGAAGCGCTGAAGGAATACGGCGCTGTTTACTTGAACGGAATCGGAGGGGCCGCGCAGTTTTATGCACGCTCGTTCGGGGAGGTTTTGGGCGTCCATTGGATGGAGTTAGGCATCCCGGAAGCGATTTGGCATTTGCGCGCGCATCATTTTGCCGCAATTGTGACCATGGATGCGCATGGCAACAGCCTTCACATGGATGTGGAGAAAACTACGGCCGACCGCCTGGAAGCGCTTCAGGCCGTTTGATCTGGTAGACTCTGGAATGAGTGGCTAGGTAGCTCAGTCGGTAGAGCAGCGGACTGAAAATCCGCGTGTCGGCGGTTCGATTCCGTCCCTGGCCACCACACTAAGTTTGTTTGTAATGCGGTTCATCTCCGCCTACGGCCTGGCGCCGTTCGTTTCGTCACAAGTCACGTCTGAGCGATTGCCGGTGATCAGGGCGCACGCGCTTGGGAGCGTCGCGTAGTTCACGCCCCGGCCCGCTACGACGGGCATGGTTGTGGAACTCGTATAGGTGTTCCCGGCGCCATTCAGGGACGGGGAGTAGCCGTAAGCAGGGCCGAGGTTGATATTCTTCGCGTTGAAAAACGTATTGTTGGTGAAGCTCTGCATCCGGGATGGAAGCAGCGGCGCCCCACCGGTGCAGTCGCCCAAGATATCTCCCGACAGTATGTTGTTATTGACGTTCAGGCTGGTGATCGCCTCATCATAAACCGGCCGGACAAGCGGAGTACACGATCCTGCTGAACCAAGGTCGGCTTCCGGCTGGCCAATCGTTGCAAGGGATTGAATGAGAAAAGAGGCGTCCCTCCTTTGGCCTCTTCCGAAATACGCATTATCGGTGGCGCTGTCCCACTGACAGGAGTTGCTGTTGATCGTGACGTTGGTTGCAAGACTGCCAGTCACAATACAGCCAAGGTAGTCTTGCCCGTGGCCACTCGCACCGTATTTCACAAAACTCATATTTCGCAGCAGATTATTGGTCACGCGGATGTCGTACTGCTGCGCGCTATAGTGCCGCGGAATCCGCGCGTCGTAAGAGCCGGGAGTGCCAAGCCCGTAGTAATCAGCCCCTTCAAGCATGATGCCGTCGCTTGAATCCTCGATGATATTGTCGTGAATGTCGTATCCGCTGGTGGAGCGGAGGATGGACCCACCAAAAGTGGTGCTTCGGATAAAGATAGCCTGTCCTTTCTGCCCAGCGCCTGCGTAGGAGTGCCGGAACATATTGCCGGTGACGGTCACATCCTGGCCTTCCTTAAATTCCAGTTCGTTTTTTACATCGATCCCGGACGGATAGGGCTGTGTATTCCATGCAGGATCTTTGTCAAAATAGTTTCCGCGTATTTCGATGTTGCGTGTAACCAAAAGTGGCTGGCTCGAATCGCCTCCCGGCAGCACGTCTTCCGTCGCGGCGCTGAAGTGATTATTCACCAGCGTCACCGGCCCCGCGCTGGTGTTCCAGTAGATCGCGTGGCTTTCATTGCTAAAGCCCGGAGCGGCAATGTTGCTGATGTCGGAATCGTAAATCGCCCATGCGTTGGCGTCCATTTGGAAACCGTTCGCCACGTTGAGCATTCCCGCGTCCTTGTGAACGTAGACTCCGGAGAAGATGAGATCGTGCGGCATGGCGGCCGGCGTGGCGGATGTGCCGGGCGAAAATGTCACCATCGTAAACGTGTTGTCGTAAGTCGTCGGAATTGTGCTGATTTCGCAGCCAACGAAGGCATAGTGATGCGCGGCACGGGCCGTCATCGAGGAGTTTGCGTAATCGTTTGTGATCACAGCCGTATTTCCGCCGGAAAAGCTCAAGCGCGCGGGCGAAGCCGCATCGTGCGGATAGTCTTTGGGAAAAGCCCGTTGCCCGAAGGTGAGGCTGGGGGCTCCATCCGCAATCACCCGCACCCAACCATTTTCATCGCGATTGGGCAGCACGATTTGATTGTTGCTGATAAAGCCAAGTGGCAGGTGGATGTCCGTGCCACCCACCGCAACCACTGCGATGTAGTGAGCCAGGGTATCGTTTACGCAGCCCGACGGGTTCCCGGCTGTGAGGCACAGAGTCACGCTGGTAGTCGCCGCCGGAATGCGTACGGACGGATCGGCTTGCAAGACCTTCGCGCCATAAGTGCGGCTCGGAGCGCCGCCGTAGTAACTCGGGGTGGCCAGCACGGCAGCGGAGACATTACCCGCAGTCGCCCCACCGATGGCGCGCGCCATGGTGCTGATGTAACCGGTTGTGGTTCCGCTCTGCACGGCCTGAGCGGTGAGAGAAATTGTGTAAACAGTTCCGATGGCGGGCGCGTTCACGGCCACTGTGATCTGTTCTTCATCCACGCTGTAGCCGGTGGCGGTCGGAAGGTCGAAATTTGTAATCGTACCGCCCTGCATGACGGTCAGCCGCGCGTCGATTCCTTGCGTGCGGGTGTACACGTAGATGTTCTGCGGTCCAGCCTTCGGCGTCGTCACGGTCCATTGCTGCCCGCAACCGGCAATCAGCGCCGAACCGGCGCCGGTGCATTGCACGCCTACCGCATCCGATCCCAATACCCGCACATGGTCCAGGCCGTCGCCGATGGCGTTGTAGAGCGGGCCGGTGAAATCGACGCCGGTGAAGTCGTTATCCGCCATACTCCAGCCGAAAAATGAGTTCAGGAAGAAAATGGAAATCGACGGCCCGACGCCGGTTCCGAGATATGTGAATCCGGAGATGCGGGGAACGGCGGGCGTCTTGCGGAGCGTGATGTTCTGATTGTGGGTAAAGGCCGGATCGGCGGCGGTCGTCGCGTCGTGAACCCAATCTCCCATACTGCCGTCCGAATAGGTGGAGGCGGCCGTCAGGTCGAACACGTTGCGCGAATTATACAGGCTCTGGTCGGCCCCATGCGCGGGGATATTCTCCGAAGTGATGGTGATCGCAGGCGCAGCCGGCGCCCCGTTCCGCACCAGAACATACTTCCCCGGAGGGCGTTGCGCGGCAAAAGGCAGGACAGCAAAGAGCAAAACAAAGATTATTCTCATCATGGATTCTTATTAAAGAACTGTTGCCAAATGGACCAAGGCCGAATTTGACGGAACCGTGTAGGTGACGGTAGCACTCCCTGCTGTCGCCCCCTTGAAGACTATATCTTCCCAGTATCCGTTTGCCGCAGTGCCAGCAGCGCAGACAACCGGACCCGAACTGATTACCGCACTTGGCCACCGCACTACTGATTCAGATATTCCGGAATCCGGCGGAGGTCGCGGACTAGCCGATCGTACTCTTCCGCCTGCCGCGTTTCGCCGGGCATTCGCAGGATGGCTGAAGGGTGAATCGTAGCCATCAAGCCCTTGGCCCAGCGATGCGGGAACAAAATACCGCGCTCGGCGCCGATACGGAAATCGCGGCCCATCAGGGATTGAGCGGCCGTTGCGCCCAGGCACACGATCAGTTCCGGCTGCACGGCCGCCAGTTCCGCTTCCAGCCATGGGCGGCAAGCGGAGATCTCCAGCCCCGAGGGCTTTTCGTGAATGCGCCGGCGCCCGCGGTCCGTAAACTTGAAGTGCTTCACTGCGTTGGTAAGGTAGACCGCGGCGCGATCCATCCGCGCTTCGGCCATGGCGCGGTCCAGGAGTTGTCCCGCCGGACCTACGAAGGGCTTCCCCGCTTGATCTTCCCGGTCGCCCGGCTGCTCTCCCACCATCACCACGCGCGCTTGCGGCGGCCCTTCGCCGAATACGGTTTGTGTCGCGTGCCGGAACAGACTGCAACCCTGGCAGCACTTCGCAGCGCGGGCCAGTCCCTCTAAATCCCGGCTTTCGGGAACGAAGGCTTGTGCGGAGGGCGCCTGCTTCTCAATCATCGTGAGAACGCGGCCATCGGCTTCCCGCAGCAGTTCAGTCAGGATGTCCGTTTCGGGCAGCGTGGCCCAATGCCGCACGGGCATCTCCGCGGTCATTGCCCGTATGTTCGCGCGCGATGGATTGAAAATGGAACCGTAATAGGTCTTCCAAAGCTTCTCTAAATCGTCTCCCGCAGGAGCAGCGCTGCGCGGCATTCCGGGGCCGAAGCGCAACTGCTCCAGATCCCAATAAGCGCTTTCTTCGGGCGTAAGAATGGCCCATCGCATCCCGCCAAAGCGGCGCACGAAAAACGGCGCGGTGGCTTGAACGATGTCGTGATCCGGCCGGTGCCAGGCAACGTATTCCACGCCGCGCTCCGTGGGAACTTCCCGGAACCGGACAAATGCCGTCATCTTGTGCATGTCGCGGTGAATCGCTTTCTCTATTAAGCGCAACTGCCGGATATCGTCGTCCACGTCCACGCGGAGCAGATGGGGTTCGTCGTGGGTGAGGCGAAACAGAACCCGGTAGAGAAGATTCCACCGCCCGGCATTCCGATAGCGCGAGCAGACTTCGGCCAGTTCCAAGAACTCGCGCGGGACTCTTACCTGCTTGTTCAGCGGAGGGGAACTCCAGGCGCCGAGCAAGCCCGCTTGTCCTAACTTCGCGTCCGCAAGGTCGATCCGGTCCGGCGCGACGCCTTCGGCCAATAGCGCGCGAGTTTCCGTACGCCATTGCGCGAATCCTTCGATTAAAACGTAGTTCACAGCTCTCCGGTGCGCGCCTCGAAGAGTGCCAATTGCTGTGGCTGCGGAACGAACCGCCGCGGCAACTGAACCGCATCGATCTGCATCGCCGCGGGGTTATGCCCAGCCGCGCTTACGAAGAACTTTACCTTCTCGACGGAAATCTTCAGCTTCGCCAAATCTTCCAGCGTTAACGCGCGGAAACGCCGGATCTCCACAATTCGCTTCACATTCCGAACGCCGATACCGGGAATGCGCAGCAGCGCCTGCTTCGAGGCCTTGTTCACATCGACAGGGAAGAACTCGCGATGGCGCAAAGCCCAGGCAAGCTTCGGGTCCTGATCGAGCGGCAGATTAGGGGCCCCGGGCTCGGTCAACTCTTCCGCTTGGAAGCCATAGAACCGCATCAGCCAATCCGCCTGATAGAGGCGGTGCTCCCGGATCATGGGTGGCTTCTTTACGGGCAGCCCCGGGTCCGCATGCGGAATGGGGCTAAACGCTGAGTAATAAACACGCCGCAACTTGTGGGTTTTGTACAAGGCATGGGCTTTCGCCAGCACCGCGGCATCGGGCGCGGCGGTCGCGCCCACAATCATCTGAGTACTCTGCCCGGCCGGCGCAAACCTGGGACTCTCGCCAGCGCGATTCGTCTTATCCTTGGCTTCCTGAATGCCGCCCAGAATCTGAATCATCGACGTTTCAATCTGGACGTGCGTCTTTGCCGGTGCAAATTGCTGTAACTCCTTGTCGATGGGCATTTCGATATTCGCGCTCAGCCGGTCCGCAAGTTGTCCCGCCTCCAGCATCAATTCGCGCGAAGCCCCCGGAACGGCTTTCAGGTGGATATAGCCGCCGAACAGGTGTTCTTCGCGAAGCAGGCGGGCGGCGCGAATCATCTGCTCCATGGTGTAATCCGCGTTCTGAATAATGCCGGAGCTCAGGAACAGGCCCTCGATGTAGTTCCGCTTGTAGAACTCAATGGTCAAAAACGCGACTTCATCCGGCGTGAACCGCGCCCGCGGCGTATCGCTCGAAATCCGGTTCACGCAGTAGCTGCAGTCGTAAATACAGTAATTCGTCAGCAGCAGCTTCAGCAGGCTGACGCACCGGCCGTCCGGGGTATAGCTGTGACAAATGCCCATGCCTTCCGTATTACCCAGACCGCCTTCCACACGGGCGCGCCGCGAGCCGCTGCTGGCGCAGGAGGCGTCGTACTTCGCGGCATCGGCAAGGATGCGCAGCTTGTCCCGGATCTCCATATTTTCCAGTGTCCCCCGAAGCCCGCTGAGTTTTAGATGATTGCCGGGTGTCCGCGCTTCAAAAACGAGAGCAAATTCCGCAAGCCGCCGAGCGAGGTAGGCTGTGCCGACAGCACGCTGTTCATTTCTACGACCAGGTGAAGTAATGCCGTTGGCGGCAAAGCCGCTAAGTAGCTACCAGAGACCCAGCACCTTCCACCAGACCGAACCCACGCCCAGCCACAGCACCAGATTCACAAGCGATATCAGAAAGCCCAGCTTCCACCACTCCGCCTGAGTGACGTAGCCCGCGCCGAAATAGACGGGCCCCGAACCCGTGCCATAGTGCGTCAAACCCGCATTCAAATTGGAGAAGAAGGCCAGCGGAAGCGCTGCCATCAAAGCGGGAGCGCCGGTAGCCAGAGCGGCCGTCAGGAAGCCCGGGTACAGCGCCGTTACGTGCGCCGTCATGCTGGCAAACGCATAGTGCACGTAAAGGTAGGCAAGCACCAGCACTGCCATGGCAGCCAGCCAACTCCACCCCTGCAGGCTGTGGAACACGGCGGCCGAAAGCACCTTAATGACACCCAATTCCTGCATGGCGTCGGCCATCATCAACAGCGGCGCAAACCAGATCAGCGCATCCCACGCACGGGATTCCCCAAGCAAATCCGGCCAGGTGAGCACGCGCGAAAGCAGGATTGCGCATAGCCCCGCGAGCGCAACGAAGGTGTTCGGCACGCCGCTCCAGGACGAAGTGACCCAGCCGGCCATCACGAGCAGCAGAATCCCAACCAGCCAGCGCTCATTGCGCGACATCGGCCCCATGGTGTGCAGCTCCCGCCGCGCCAGCGTCCGCGCTGCTTCCGTATCGCGGATTTCGGGCGGCGCCAGCCGGAAGATTACGTACGGGACCACGATCAGGGAAAGCAGCCCGGGAACTGCCGCCGCAAGCGCCCAACGCGCCCAGGTAAGCTCCACGTGGGCAATCTTCAAGGCGAACTCGGCAATCAGCGGATTCGCCGCCATGCCTGTGAGGAACATCGCCGAACCCGTGTACGTGGCGTGAAACCCAACCAAAATTAAGAATGACCCGATGCGGCGCGCTGTCGGGCCCGGCTCGGAATCGAATGCCTGCGACAAACTCTTCACGATGGGAAAAACAATGCCGC
>JALYXI010000021.1 GCA_030947245.1 Acidobacteriota bacterium | reverse complement strand
TGCTTCGTCATCGCTGTATGTTTTCTATTCGCGGCCACGCGGCGGGTGTTTGGGATTACTTCCGCGGCATTCACCGCGGCAGTGCTATTTCTGCTGAACCCAAATGCGCTGTACCTGCAGTCAACGGCGATGACGGAGCCTGTGTTCTTCGCTTGCCTCTGCGGCCTTCTGTATGCAACGGCCGCTTTTCAGGAGACACGCAGTCCGAAGTTTGTATTCCTCGCGGGAATCTGCGCCGCGGCCGGAACGCTGACACGCTATGAAGGTTGGTTTCTGCTTCCGTTCACCGCAATTTTCTTTTTGATGGCCGCAAGGGAACATCGCTTCCGCGCAGCCTCAGTGTTCCTGGTCCTGGCGGGCGCAGGCCCGGCGCTCTGGCTCGCTTACAACTGGTGGGTTTTCGATAATCCACTTGAATTCTTCAATGGCCCGGGCTCTCCGGCCGCCATTCAGGGAAATCACCCCTACCCCGGGTTGCACGATTGGCGGCTCGCGATCATCTACTACGGCACAGCCGCGCGGCTGAACCTGGGGAACCCGCTGTTTTGGGGCGGCTTTGTCTGCGTCGCCGCTTGCCTGGTTCATCTTCGCCGAACCGCGTGGCCGTTGCTGCTTCTGGCGCTGCCACCCATCTTTTACCTTTGGAGCATGCATTCCACGGCGGCTCCCATTTTCGTTCCTCCGCTGATGAACTCCTGGTACAACACGCGCTATGGCTTGGCCTTGCTGCCGTTCGCCGCCTTCTCATGCGCCGGCCTAATTGCCCTGATTCCGGCGTCGTCGCGCGGCATGGCATCTCTGCTGGTGGTTGCAGTCTGCGCGGGGCAGTGGTTGCTCTTCCCGCGTCCGGAAAGCTGGATCACCTGGAAGGAATCGCAGATCAATTCCGAAGCGCGCCGCGCGTGGACTTCGCAAGCAGTTCAATATCTTGCTCTTCATTACAAGCCCGGCCAGACAATCTATAGCACGGCGGGTGACACCATGGGCATCTACCGGCGCATGGGAATCCCATTCCGCCGGATCCTTACCGTGGACAACGGGCCGCTGTTTAATGCGGTGACGGTGCGGCCAGACTTATTCCTTTGGACCCGGTGGGTGGTGTGCTTCGCCGGCGACGAAACGCAGACCGCGGTGGACCGCGCTCGCCTGAACGGCCCGGACTATCAACTGCAGCGTGAAATCTTCGTTCCCGGCGCGCCGGTACTCCAGATTTACCGGCGATCTCCCAAAGCGTTCGATCTACTCCCATGACCTCTATTCCTTTCACGAAGGCGCACGGCGCAAAGAATGACTTTCTGCTCACTTGGCGCGATCAGGCGCCCACCGCCGGACTCCCGGAATTCGCCCGCGCCATCTGTGACCGGCATACCGGTGTGGGGGCGGATGGCTGGATGCTGGTGGACGGCACGCCATCGATCGAGCTTTACAATCGGGATGGCAGCAAGCCTGAACTCTCAGGCAATGGAACTCGATGCGCGGCGGCATTCCTGATCGCTGCCGGGAAGGCGAAGGATGAACTCGGTATCGAGACCGGCGCCGGGATGAAGCATTTGCGGCTGCTTCGCCGCGAAGGCCCGGAGTACTGGTTCGAGATGGACATGGGAACGCCCTCTTTCGAAGAAGAATCTCCGGCCTTTGAGGGCCGCAAGACGGTGTTGGTGAACGTGGGGAACCCGCAATGCGTGGTGCCGGTCGAGAATTTCATTTTCGACTGGCGTGAGATGGGAGCGCTGATCGAACACCACCCCCGATTTCCAAACCGGACCAATGTGTCTTTTGTTCGAACGATTGATCCGCACACGATTGAGGTTCGGTTTTTTGAGCGGGGCGCCGGAGAAACCAACAGTTCCGGAACGGGCTCGACGGGCGCGGTAGCGGCGGCGATCCGGCTGGGACTCGTTACGAGTCCGGTCGAGGTATTGACGCCGGCGGGTTCGTTGCATCTGAAGTGGGAGGATACGATTACTCTGACCGGCCCCGCCCAGCTAATCGCGGACGGCGTATTTCACTATGCGAATATCTAAAGGATGAGTAGCGATTCAGTGA
>JALYXI010000007.1 GCA_030947245.1 Acidobacteriota bacterium | reverse complement strand
CAAGGACCGAGGAGAATGCCGGATTCTGGCGCGCGATTTCTAGCCACCGTTGGGCAAGTGGAGCTAGGAACGGATGACCGAATCCGCCATCTCCGTAAGTCATCGGTGCCACCTCCTCCATGGAAATCCTGTAAAACGACGTTTCCAAAAGGCGCAACACGTCATCCGGCTGGTCGTACTTGAGCTGTCCAAGGAAGGAGTCGAATAGGTCGGGCCAGCGGCAAGGCTCGGGCTGCGCGAGGAAGGAAGCGCCAAACTGGCTTGGAGTTGCCAGTTGTCCCCATACCCGCGCCAAGAGTTCGACGAATGCCCGCTCGGGAATAGTTGTGTGGAATGCCGCATTGATCAATGGCAGAAGTGAACGCAAAGCTAATACTTCATTGGCTAGATAACCTGCTGCAAAATCAAAGAGGTCGAGATATGCGGGGTTTCTTTTGGCCCAACGCCTGAGCGATGACGGGTCGCCATTCGAAGATTCAGAAGCCACCTGAAATTCAGCCAACGATGCGGCGCATTCAAGCATTGACAGTGCTGTAATCTTCCTGTGCTTAGCCGTTTGTGGGAAGCGCTCTGGTGTCGGACCCCAGAAGAGTCTGCCGCCGGGCAGATAGCCAAGGAAAGAAGGGCTGGTCAGTCGCTCGAATTCCGGCAATTCGCACGACCATTCGGTGAAAGGAGTATTAGTACGCGACAATTCGCGGAAACCCATCATCACTTGGCGGAAAGAAAGCGTCGCATACCGGAATAGAAACGGTAGCCGCAATCCCTGCCAGAAGTGGTAAGTTTCGTGAAACAAGAGTTGCTGACTCCGTGGATGAAGCTTTGAGCCTAACGGACCGAATGAATCGCCATCAGTCGGCGAAAACGACTCGACGGCATTCCGCAAGGTTTCATTCAAGTGTTCGCCCTTTACATGGACGAAGACGACGAAGAGGCAAGGATCAACGTGCGATCTGACGCTCATTGGGTGCTTCGAGCCATAGTCTCACAAACTTATAGAAGTGCGTCGGGTAAACCGCCACAATGCAGCGCGTCGTTTGGTCAGGCGATTCGCGTCTGGGCCTAAAGCCTTGAAATGCGAAAGAGCCTTGTCTCGTTCTGGTTGATCGCTGCCGATCGAAAAACATCCATGCGGACGTATTGTCACCCATGCGCGAACACGCCCGCGCCGGAACGAGTGATGCATCCCGAAGAACGGCTTTAGCGGAAAGCGGGTGTATGGCCCGATTCGCTCCCGGGTAACGGCGCAGTATTACAAAAATGCTGAAAATTCCTGGTTTCCAGTAAACAGCGCGGTCAGGCCCACCGGGTGAAAGCCGGAGTTGCTTTTCCGCTATTTCGATGTGGGCCGCCAAGCGGCAAAACCTATCAAACCCGCCGCGCGTCAAACCTCCCAGGGCCCTTCAGTGATATGCTGCACCCTGTAAGGTCCCCAACCCTTTTATGTTCCAAATCCAGCGCACCCCCCCACCCGCCGACGTGGTCGTTATCGGCTCCGGCGCAGGCGGCGGCACGACTGTCAAAGTCCTCACCGACCTCGGCATCAACGTGACGCTCCTTGAAGCCGGCCCCATGCTGAATCCTTACAAGGATTTCAAGGAGCACGTTCTCCCCTACGAAGTTGACCACCGCGGCGCGGGCGAGCATGCCGAGGAATACTTTGGCCAGCAGCAGTGGGGCTATTTCGCCGCCCCCAACGGGTATTGGGATATCCCCGGCGAACCCTATTCCGTTGCGCCTGACAGCGAATTCCACTGGTTCCGCTCCCGCATCCTGGGTGGCCGCACCAACCACTACGGCCGCATCTCCCTTCGCTTCTCCGATTACGATTTCAAGCCTTACTCCTTCGATGGCCTCGGCACGGATTGGCCTGTTGATTATGCCGAAATGTCGCCCTATTACGACAAGGCCGAAGAGTTCGTCGGCGTCACCGGCACCAAAGAAGGCATCCGCACCGCGCCCGATGGCGTCTTCCTGCCGCCGATCCCGCCCCGCGTTCACGAAACGCTCATCAAGAAGGGCGCCGCTAAACTCGGCATTCCCGTCATTCCCTCCCGCATGGCGATGCTCACCAAATCCGTCCATGGCCGCGCGGCTTGCCACTATTGCGGCCAGTGCGGGCGGGGCTGCAAAACCGCTTCCGCCTTCTCCTCCAGCCAGGCGATGGTCTTCCCCGCCATGAAAACCGGTAAGCTCACAGTCATCACGAACGCTATGGCTCGTGAACTGGTTCTCGATCCTTCCGGCCTCGTCAGCGCGGTCTCTTATGTCGACAAGATCACGCGCACGGAGAAGCAAATCCGCTGTAAGCGCGTCGTCGTAGCCGCCAGCGCCTGCGAATCCGCCCGCCTGCTGCTCAACTCAAAATCCGCGCTCTTCCCCAACGGCATTGCCAACGGCTCCGGCATGGTCGGCCGCAACCTCACGGATTCCACCGGCTATAGTCTCTCCGGCCACATACCCGCGCTCGAAGGCCTGCCGCGTCACAACTCCGATGGCATCGGCGGCATGCATCTTTATATCCCGTGGTGGGAACTCGACAAGAAAAGTAAGGATTTCCCGCGTGGCTATCACGTCGAGTTCGGCGGCGGTTTCGGAATGCCCGGCATTGGCGCATTCCACGGGGAAGGGAATCGCGACGAGGGCTACGGCAAGTCTCTCAAAGACAAGATTTACCAGAATTACGGCGCCAGCATCTCACTCGCGGGCCGCGGCGAGATGATTCCGAACGAACACTCCTACTGTGAAATCGATCCCTCCCAGGTCGATCGCTTCGGCATCCCCACATTGCGCTTCCACTTCCGCTGGGCGGACCATGAAATCAAGCAAGCGCAGCACATGCACAATACGTTCACCAACATCATCGAAGCCATGGGCGGCAGAGTCACGGGCATCGCCAACCCGGAGCGCGAAGCCAAAGGCGTCTCCGTCGGCGGTTCCATCATCCACGAAGCCGGAACTATTCGCATGGGTGACGACCCCCAAACCAGCGTACTGGACCGCTGGTGCCGCGCCCACGAAGTCAAAAACCTCTATGTTGCCGATGCCGCGCCCTTCCTCGGCAATCCCGATAAGAACGTGACACTGACCATCGTCGCTCTCGCGTGGCGCACGGCCGAACACCTCGCCGGCGAGATGCAGAAAGGAAACGCGTAGCGTATGTCCGACAATCTCACCCGCAGAAATCTCCTCATCGCTTTCGGCGCCACCGGCGTGCTTACGCCCGTTCTCGCCCAGCACGTCCATCAGGCGGTCACGGAGATCAAGTCGCTCGATCCCGGCGGCAAGTTTCAGCCTAAGTGCCTCACCGCGCATGAATACCAAACCCTGCGCAAGCTCGCCGAGGTCATCGTCCCCGGCGCAACCGATGCGGGCGCGGCGGAGTTCATCGACTTCCTCTCCAGCCGCAATGACAAGATGGCGCAAATCTATACAGGCGGACTAGCCTGGATGGACGATGCGGCCCACCGCCGCTACCAGTCGGATTGGCTCTCCGCGCAACCCGCCCAGCAGACCGCGCTGCTCGATCTGATCGCCTATAGGAAGAACGAGACGCCCGAACTGCTGCCCGGCATCCGCTTCTTCGCGTGGTGCCGCAACATGGTGCTCGATGCATATTACACCAGCCCCGTCGGAATCAAAGATATCGGCTTCATGGGCAACCAGGTTCTGTCCAGTTTCAGCGTTCCTGAGGAAGCTCTCCAGTACGCTCTGAAACGCAGTCCTTTCGCCAACTCATAAGATGAAATCGACGGTCCTCTTTCTCATTGCCGCCGCCGCGGACGCCCAGCTCGTCACCCCGACTACCATTCCCCGCGGCCCTAACCCGCCTGTGGTCTTCGTCAATGGCTACCAGATCGATTGCAACGGTTCTAAGTTTGCAAACACCTTTGGAATCTTCGATCAGATCCTGCAATCCCAAAACCGCGCGACGCTTTTCTTCGATAACTGCGTGTACCCGAACAAGCCATCGCTGGAAGAGTTGGGCAATAACTTCGGCACTTATCTCGGTTCACTGAAATATTCGGACGGCACGCTCGTCCCGCAAGTGGACGTGGTCGCGCACAGCATGGGCGGCCTCATCGTCCGCAGCTATCTTGCCGGCAAGCAGCTCGACGGCACGTACCGGCCGCCCACGCTCGATACCTTCGGCACTGTCAGGCCAAATCTGGTTGGCGGCACTACCGCTTTTTCTATTCGCAAGCTGGTGTTTCTCGCCACGCCCCATTTCGGTACTTCGATCCCGCTTGGCTTCTCCGGCGACAAGCAACTCGACGAACTCCGCTCCGGCAGCTTGTTCACCTTCGATCTCGCCACCTGGAATCAAGGCACGGACGATCTCCGCGGCATCGATGCGCTGGCGCTCGCCGGTAATGCCGGGACCGGAGCCGCCACCATCCCCCGCTTCGATGACGGCGTGGTCTCTCTTACCAGCGCCTCCATCGGATTTGCGCGGCTCGGCCGGACCCGCATCCTGCCCGTCTGCCACACCGGTCCCGGGCTTATCACCGTGGCTGGGCTCTGCCCCGCCAACATCCCCGGCATCGCCGATGCCAGCTCCGCCAACTCCGTGTCCGCCCGTATCGTAACCTCGTTTCTTGCGGATACAGCGGATTGGACGATCCTCGGCCAGCCCGCGCAAGAAAACGAATATCTCTTCGCAGGCGGCGGCCTGACCCTTCGCGCCAAGAGCCCGGACGACAAGTTTCTTTCGATCGACAAGGCAACCGCAAACAAAGATTTGAATGTTAACAATAACGCCGTGGCTTATACCGAGTACATCTTTCCCCGCCCGCAAACTGTCACCGTCACCTCCGGCGCCACAACCGTGAAATCAACCTTCGACGTGAACCCCGGTTACGTGAACGCGCGCATTCTTAAAGACGGTCCATATATTGCCCGCGTCCTGCCTTCGGCCGCCGCCGTCTCACCGCTCGTGGTGGGCGCGAACTCTTATATTTCCATTTACGGCGCCAACCTGGATGGGGCGCGGGTTTCTTCAAATGGAAACCCGCTCACCGTCATCGCCAGCAGGCCGAACCAGATTAACGCCGTGCTGGATTTGGCTCCCACTGCGGTGCCTTCGAACGCTGTCTCAACTATGGTTCCTCTCACCGTCACCACCGCCACGGGCCAGAATACGGTTCAATTCCTCACTGAGCCAAACGTGCCCGCCGTTTTCACACAGGACTCTTCCGGCTCCGGCTCCGCATCCGCGCTCAATGCCATTACGAATGGCCTGGTGACGGCAAGCTCCCCGCTCAAAGCAGGAGACTACGTTTCTCTCTACCTCACCGGCATCACCTTCATTTCACATTTTGACTCGCAGGTAACCGTCACCGTAGGCGGCCAGAACTGCCCCGTTCAATACGCGGGAATCGCTCCCGGCTACACGGTTCTCGACCAGATCAACTGCCAGATCCCCACGGGCATCACGCCAGGCAATGCGCCCGTCATCGTCACTGCCGGCGGACGCGCCAGCAACACCGCGACGCTGGCTATACAGTAAAATCGAACAATTAAGCGAACAACCAAACGAACAATCATGCGAACACTCCTTGCCTTCGTTCTTCTAGCCACTCCCCTTCTGTCGCAGAAAAGCCCGCACGAAACCGTCACCGGCACCGCCGGTTCCGCCCACATCACGGTCACCTACGGCCGTCCTTCTCTGCGTAACCGTACCGTTGGCAAGGAAATCGCGCCGTATGGCGAAGTTTGGCGTTTGGGCGCCGATGCCGCCACCACCCTCACCACGGATAAGGACATCACGCTCGGCACCCTGGCCGTCCCCGCAGGCACCTACGCTCTCTTCGCCCTGCCCTCAGCTTCGGGATGGAAGTTGATCGTCAACAAAACCGCAAAGCAATGGGGCCTAGATTACGACAAGAACAAGGCCGAGGACCTGGGCCAAACCGATCTTAATGTCACCAAGCTTCCGCAGCCTGTCGAGCAATTCACCATGGCGATCGCAGACGGCAAGCTGAAGTTTATGTGGGGCACAACCGCAGCCGAAGCGCCCATCAAAGTCCAATGAAGCTGCTTCTTTTCACCGCTCTCCTTTCCGTCCCGCTGTGGGCCCAGAATGAACAGGACATCGCCACCGGGAAAGCTCTGTTCCGCAGCAACTGCGCGTTCTGTCATGGCCTTACCGCAACCGGAGGCCGCGGTCCCAGCCTCATCTCGCCCCGCCTGATTCAGAACACCAGCGATGCGAATGTCAAAGCCATCATCAAGAACGGGATTCCCGGCACCACCATGCCCGCATTCGAAAGCTTCCAAGCGGACGATCTCGATCACCTGCTCCACTTCATCCGCAATCTCGCCGGTTCCGATATCAAGCCCGCCGTCATCACAGGCGATCCAGCTCACGGCCAGCAGCTTTATTCCGCTAATGGCTGCGCCAGCTGCCATCGTATCGGTAACAC
>JALYXI010000448.1 GCA_030947245.1 Acidobacteriota bacterium | reverse complement strand
AAAAGGCGGTCCAGCGGGCCAACATCCATTCCGGGCACGAAAGGGCGACGGAGCGATCCGGCCAGACCGGAGCTTGCCTGGTGACTTTACGAAGGATCGCGTTTACAAACCCGGCGGCAGAGCGCTTTTTAGCCTGTTTTACCAATTCCACGCTTTCTCCGACAGCGGCGTGCGCCGGAATGCGGTCGAGATAGTGGAGTTGGAAGGCGCCCATTTGCAGGGCGGCGCGAACTTCCGGGTCCAGTTTTGCCACATTTCGGCCGGCAAGTTGGGCGATCAGGAAATCGATCTGAGCCTGGTACCGGAGCGTCCCTAAAGTGATGGATGCCGCAAGACCGGCATCGCGGGAGTCTAATGCGATCGCGCCGGTGGCCAGCAGATCCGAAGCAAATCCGCCCCGTTGCACTTCGAGCAGAATGCGGAAGGCAAGCTCCCGCGCGGGGCTGATCATGCCTCGTCTTGCGCGGATTGCTTATGCTTGTCTTTACGCGAGGGCTTGGGGGGAATTACGCGGGCGGCGGGAACTCTGCCAACCCGTTCGCGGGCGAGCTTGCGCACTTCCTTGGCGGCGCTGAACTTTTGTTTTCGAGTGGCCATTAGGGCAATTCAGAAAAGCAGTTGGTGGGTGACACGGCTGGCAAGCTGGTCGAAAGTGAGGATTTCGTAAAGCGACGGGTCGGACATGATGCGGGTGACGAGTGCGGCATGCATGGCATGCCCGGCGCGTTCGGCAATCACGTGGCCCAGCAGCGGGCGGCCCAGCAGCGCCAGATCGCCAATCAGATCCAGAGCTTTATGCCGGCAGCATTCATCGGAAAATCGGAGCCCGCCGGGATTCAGGACACTGTGCCGGTCGAAGCAGACGGCGTTTTCGAGGGTGGCCCCCCGAATCAGGCCCATGTTCCGCAACGCGTCAAGCTCATATTCGAAGCCAAAGGTGCGCGCCGGGGCAATTTGCTGGGCGTAGCGTTCGGGCGTGACCTCCATTTCGAGAGCTTGCTTACCGACCATCGGGTGGTCGAAATGCACATCGCAGGTGAGGCGGAAGCTGTCGTCCGGGAGGATGGAAATGCGTTTGCCGCGATCTTCCACCGAGACCGGACGGCGAATGCGCAGATAACGCCGTTTGCGGCGGTAATGGCGTAAGCCGGCCTCGCGAATCAGTTCCACAAACGGCTGGCCGCTTCCATCGAGGATAGGAACTTCCAGGTTGTCGATTTCTATGTACGCGTTGTCGATTCCTAAACTGTAGAAGGTGCTGAGCAGGTGTTCGGTGGTGGAGATCAGAACGCCGTGGCGCATCAGGCTGGTGGCGTAACTGACGCGGGCCACATGACGCCAGAGCGCGGGAATCGGAAAATTATCGAGATCGGAGCGAAGGAATACCAGACCCGTGGACGCGGGGGCCGGGGTGACGCGAATGTGGACGGGAACGCCGCTATGCAAGCCGACGCCGGAAATCTCTACAGGATGCTGAATCGTGGTTTCAAAACGCAAATCAGAGTTCCGCCATAGGTCATGAGAAGGCAATCCGGAATCCGAAGCCTAATTACTGATTGTATGCCAAGTCTCGGACCGAACTGTTGCGTTTTAGCCACAGTCTGTTGTTCAGATTGTAGCCTTCCTGCGTGGGTTCAGCGCAATGTTTTATGATGGGCCCAGTGCTTGCGCCTCGGCTTTACCTGATTGACAGCTACGGGTTTATCTTCCGTGCGTACCACGCCCGGGCGCGCATGCAGTTGCCGCCGATGCGGACTTCGACGGGAATCTCGACGGAAGCGGTTTTGATTTTCAATAACATGCTGCGGAAGCTGGTGAAGACGTTTGAGCCGGTTCACATGGCAGCGGTGTTCGAGAGCATCGGGCCCACCTTGCGGGAGCAAGCGTTTACGGAATATAAGGCAAACCGTACCGAAATGCCTGACGACTTACGTGTCCAGATTCCGTATGTGCGGCGGTTGCTGGACGCGATGAATGTGCCGATTTTACAGTTCCCCGGGTTCGAAGCCGATGACGTGATCGGCACGCTCTCCTGCCGCGCGGTGGAGGCCGGGTACGAGGTGGTGATCGTATCGAGCGACAAGGACATGCTGCAACTTGTCAATGACCGCGTATTCATGCTGAATCCAGCGAAGGACGACACGTGGTACGACCGGGCGAAAGTGAAGGAATTTATGGGCGTGGAGGCGAACCAGGTGGCCGACCTGTTGGCGCTGAAGGGCGACGCAATCGATAACATTCCGGGCGCGCCTGGAATTGGGGACAAGGGCGCGCGCGAATTGCTGGCACAGTTTGGAAGCGTGGAAGCGGCGCTTGACCGCGCGGGCGAAGTCACGAAGAAGATGTCTCGCGAGAGCCTCCAAAGCAACCGCGACCGCATCCTGATGAGCAAGCACCTGGCGAAGATTGAGACCAACGTGCCGATTGAGTTTGCTTTTGAAGATCTGGAGGTGCGCCCCGCGAATGCGGAAGCGCTAAAGAGCGTTTATAAAGAGCTGGAGTTTTTTAGCCTTTTGAAGGAGTTGGGGCCGGGGGAAGATACGCGCGAGCGGAACGTCGCGGCGGTGGACCAGGACTGGATTGCGGCGATTCCGGCCGGCGCCCCGGTCGCTGTTGCGATTGTGAGTGAGAGCGGGGAAGCGCAGGTGGGGCTGGCCTGGAAGCCCGGAGAAGCGCGGTTTGGGACGCCGGAATCGGTTCGCGCGCTGCTTGAAGATGGCAGCAGGCCCAAAATTGCCGCCGATGTGAAGTCGGTTCTGCTGCTGATGAGCAGGTTGGGGATTGCGGCCATTGGTTTCGAGCACGATGTATCGCTCTACGAATTCTTGCTTTCCGCCGACCCTTCGGCGAGTTCGCTCGATCAAATGGTGCAGCGGCGGCTGGATTTGAAGGTTGACCCTACGCCCGCGGGACAGGCTCTGCAGTTACTCGACCTGCACGAAATGTTGGGCAACCAGGTTGGCGCGCGGGATCTGCGGAAGGTTTACGACGAGATCGACCTGCCGCTCGCCGGGGTGCTGGCGCGTGTGGAGTACGAAGGCATCCGGGTGGATGCGGAAGAGCTCGGCCGGTTATCGGGCCTGATGGAAACGGAAATCGCCCGCCTGAACCGGGAGATTTGCGAGCTTGCGGATTGCGAGTTCAACATCGGGTCGCCGCAACAGCTAGGGAAAGTGCTGTTTGAGAAGATGGGGCTGCCAGCGCCGGTGAAGTATGGGAAGGGCAAGACGATTTCCACCGCGGCGGACATTCTGGAAAATCTTGCGGCGGAATATCCGATTGCGCGCAAGGTGCTGGAATACCGGCAACTTACCAAGCTGAAAGGCACGTATGTGGACGCGCTTCCGGCGCTGATCGATCGGAGTTCGGGCCGCATCCATTCCAGCTTTAACCAGAGCGGCGCAGCAACGGGAAGACTGTCCAGCTCGAATCCGAACCTGCAGAACATCCCGATTAAAACGGAGTTGGGGCGTGAGATTCGCGCGGCCTTCATTCCTCGCGACGGATGGCGCCTGCTGGTAGCGGATTATTCCCAGATCGAGCTTCGCCTGATGGCCCATTTTTCGAACGATCCTGTGCTGGTGGAAGCGTTTCGCGCGGGGGAAGACATTCACACGCGGACTGCGGCGGAGGTGATGGGTGTTCCGCCGTTGATGGTCACGCGGGAAGCCCGCAACAATGCCAAAGCGGTGAATTTCGGTATTGTCTATGGCATCAGCCCGTTTGGCTTGGCGGCCCAGTTGGGGATTTCGCGCAAGGAAGCGGAAACTTACATTTTCAATTACTTTGAGCGTTATGCCGGCGTACGGACGTTTATCGATGACACGATCGACAAGGTGCGCAAGAGCGGAGTGACTTCCACGTTGTTTGGGCGGGAGCGGCCCATTCCGGATATGAACAGCCGAAATCCGAATGCGCGGGGTTTTGCGGAACGAACTGCCGTGAATTCGCCGTTGCAGGGAACCGCGGCGGATCTAATCAAGCTGGCAATGATCCGCATTGACCAACGGCTGAGGGGCCGCGGGACAAAGCTGCTGCTGCAGGTGCATGACGAGCTGGTTCTGGAATCTCCTCCCGAGGAAGCGGAAGAAATGGCAGCCATGGTGAAGAGTGAAATGGAGCGTGTTCACCTGCTCCGCGTGCCATTGGTGGCGGACGTCGGCATCGGCGCGAACTGGCGCGACGCCAAATAAACCGCCCGATGAAAGATCGGCAACACCACACCCTAACAGGCGATTTTAAGATTTACGAGGCGTTCGAATCCCGGTACCTGCCGGACCCGCGCGACATTTTCGTGTATCTGCCGCCGGAGTACCACAAGCATCCGAACCGCCCGTACCCGGTGCTGTACCTGCAGGACGGGCAGAATTTGTTTGACGGCGCCACCGCTTTTCTGCCCGGTGAGGAGTGGCAAGTGGATGAAACAGCGGAAAAGTTGATCCGCGCGGGCGCAATCGAGCCGCTGATCGTCGTTGGAATTTACAATACGGGGGATCACCGGATCGACGAATATACGCCAACTGTGGATGGATCGGGCCACAGGGGAGGCAAGAGCCTCCTATATGG
>JALYXI010000439.1 GCA_030947245.1 Acidobacteriota bacterium | reverse complement strand
GGTCGAGACCCTGAACCTGGGGCGCGGCCGTAGGAAGGTACTGGCGCTGGATAGAGGCGGCCTGCTCCAGTTCGCGTTCCAGCACTTCCCGCGTCTTTTCGCGCTCCGCAAAGCGGGACTGTTCGATGCGGATGGCGGCGACGTTGGCCATGACCGTGAGCAGGTTCAGATCGTCTTCGGAGAAGTGCCGGATGAGCGAAGGGGAATCGACATAGAGCAGCCCCACCATGCAATCGCGGGTTTGCAGCGGCACCGCCATCAAGGTGCGGATGTTGGAGTGAACGATGCTGCGGCTCTCGCGAAACGCTTCGTCGGAGGTGGTATCCCGGACCAGAATGGATTCGTGGCGCTGCAGAACGCGATCCCGGACGGAACTGCTGATGCGAAAACTTTCGCCGCGCGAGGCCTGCAGGTGCAGTGTTTCGCCTTCAAGCGTGAAGAGCACGCCGCGCTCCGCCTGCACGGCATCGATCGCCAGGCTCAGGATAAGAGGGAATAGCTCAGGCAAGGGACGCTCGCCGGAAAGTTCATTTCCGGCGCGGATGAGCGCGCTGATGGGGGTGGAGGCGGGGCGGGCCTTCCCTTGAATCAGCTGCGACAGATCGGCCGTGACTGTGGCTGGGCCGGCATCCGCTTCGGTGAAGACCACCGTTGCGGAGGAGTTGGCGGAAGGGCGGGAGGAGTCCGAGACCAGGGTAAGAATCAGATGCCCGGCCATCATGCGGTCGCCCGGAGAAAGCGGAACGCGGCCGGAAACGCGGGTTCCGTTCAGGACGGTGCCGTTTTTGCTGCCCAGGTCTGTCAAGAAGAATTTGGTTTCGTGCGGTTCGACGATCAGGTGTTGGCGCGAAAGACCGCCGTCGTCCGGATAGCTGAGTTCACATCCGGGAGCGCGTCCCAGGGTGAGCGGAGCGGAGGCAAGCGGAACCAGCCGGCGTTTGCCGTCGGGAGTGAGAATCTGCAGATCAGCCACGATACAATCCGAACACACTATGAACGAGAAACAACTGAATGGCAAGCTGGCTCTAATTACGGGCGCAAGCAAAGGGCTGGGACGGGCGATGGCGGTGGCGCTCGGAGCCGCGGGCGCGAAGGTGGCGCTGGTGTCACGCGACAAGGAAAAGCTGGAGTCGGTTGCGGCGGAGGTGAAGGCCGCCGGCAGCGAAGGGCTGGTGTTCGTGGGCGACGTGGGCCGCGAAGAGGATGTGGCGCGGGTGGAGCGGGAGGTGTCCGCGCGGGCGGGGCGGATCGATATCCTGATCAATAACGCGGGCATCAACATTCGGAAGAACATCACGGAGTTCACGCTGGAGGAGTGGAACAGCGTGCAGACCACGAACCTGACCAGCGTGTTTCTGATGTGCCGGTCGTTTGTGCCGCATATGCAGGGGAAAGGCTATGGGCGCATTCTGAATATGACTTCGATTATGAGCCACGTGTCGCTGGGGGGCCGGGCCGCCTATTCGTCGAGCAAGACCGCGCTGCTGGGGCTGACGCGGGCTTTGGCGCTGGAGCTTGCCGGGGACGCGATCACGGTGAACGGAATTAGTCCGGGGCCGTTCGGAACGGAGATGAACACGCCGATCATGAACAACCCCGAGGCGAACCAGATGTTCATTTCGAAAATTCCTCTGGGACGCTGGGGTAGGGTGGAGGAGATTGGGGCGCTGGCCGTATATCTGTGTTCCGAAGAAGCGGGTTTCATTACGGGAACAGATGTGCTGATCGACGGCGGTTGGTGTGCGCAGTAGGGTCTGGCGTGCGGAGGCTCTGCTGAGCTTTGCTTGTTTGGGCGCTTGTTTTGGCGCTTGTTTGGGAGTAGGTTGCGGTAGAGGGAAGGAGCGGACAATCGCAGTGGTCCCGAAGGCAACGTCGCACGTGTTCTGGCTTTCTGTCGAGCAAGGCGCGCGCGCGGCCGGCAAACAGTATCACGCAACCATTCTTTGGAGCGGACCGCCGCAGGAGACCGACTACACGCGCCAGATCGAGATTGTGGATTCGATGATTGCGCGGCATGTCGATGGGCTGGCCGTGGCGGCGGCGGACCGGCAAATCCTGAATGCGTCTCTGGAGCGGGCGGCGGCGGAACACATCCCGGTGACGGTGTTCGACTCGGGCGTGGATTCGGACAAGTACATGACGTTTGTGGCGACGGACAACTACGCAGCGGGGGGAATGGCGGCGAGGAAGCTGGGGGAGCTGCTGGGCGGTAAAGGCAAGGTGGGCGTAATGGGCCATGCGCCCGGCAGTTTTTCGACCATGGACCGGGAGCGCGGGTTTGCGGACACGCTGAAGAAAGAGTTTCCGGGCGTGACCGTGGTGGCAACGCAATTCGGTATGGCGGATCCCGCGAAGGCGATGGCCGCGGCTGAGAATATGCTGACCGCGCACCCGGACCTGGCCGGGATGTTCGCCTCCAGCGAGCCGAGCTCCGTCGGGGTCGCGCGCGCGATTCGGGCGAGGGGCTTGGCGGGCAAGGTAAAGTTTGTCGCGTTCGATTCGAGTGAAGGGCTGCAGGCGGACCGCAAGGCGGGCGTGATTCAGGCCTTGGTGGTGCAGGACCCTTATAAAATTGGCTTTGAAGCGGTAAGGTCGTTATGCGTGAAGCTGGACGGCGGGCAGCCTCCGAAGCGCATGGATTTGAGTGCGCGGGTCGAGTGAATCATTATCTGCCGGCTTCTCTCCTGATCGCGGTGGCTCTGGTCATGGGGCAGGGGAACTCGCCACCAGCCGCGCTCCATCTGCCATTCGGTCCGCTTGTCCGGCTAACCTCTCCCGATGGCTCGCACATCCTGTACGGAGTGCCCTACCAGCCTGGTCAGAACCAAGGGCCGCAACTCTGGATCGAAGATACCCTGAGCCATCGGCGCACGATGGTGCAGGACGTGAGCAGCACCCTGTGGGCCGCTTGGTTTTATGACAGCACTGGTTTTCTTGTAGAGGATCATCGCAGCAGTGACTCGACCCGAACCTACATCTACCCCGTCGGCACTCTCCAGCCTCATGATGTCGCCTCTGGCATTCTGGCCGCCGATCCGTCCGCGGAGCGCTTTGCCGAGGGTCACGCGTATTTTTCGGTCGACGGCTGGCAGGGGACTCAGGACTTCCTGATCCACCTGTATGGCCACACAGACAAACCGCCCGTCGAGTGTTTTGACCTGCGCTTTCACGTCAGCCGGGATGGAGCCGTACAGAAAAGATCCGAACGGGTTTGGCCGGTAACGAAAAGTTTCTGCCAGGAATAATCCGGGGCGAGGTTCGCTCCGTCCGCCGTGATACGCTCGCACGTATGCGCGGCATGCTGCGGACGTTCGCCATTTTGCTCGCGATTCTGCCGGTAGCTTCTGCCCAGATTCAGGACTTGGCGACAACTGCCGACGGTGGACAAACGTACTTCGCTACCGCGTACCGTCAGAAGAACAGCGCGCAACCCGGTTATCTAAAAATTTTCCGTATCGCCGAGAATGGTCTCGAGTTGTTCCGGCAATTGAAGTTATCGTTCCTATATCTTGGCGGTGACACGAACTTTTACCTCGCCGAGCGCCCGTCTGTAAGCGGCGATGGACGCATGGTTGCCTACACCGCGGCGCGAACCTGCTCCGGCGGGAGTCACTGCATCGCGTTCATTTATAACCAGGGTTGGCTCGCCGGCGCTACGGACCGGATGCTCGGGGTGGGAGCACCTACGGTCAGCCCCGACGGACGTTCGTATTTTTTGTTCAACAACGCGAACTTTGCGGAGAATACGCCAGTTATTGGAGATCTCCAGTCGGGCAACACGGTGGTGCTGTCTGGCTACAGGCTCATTGGGGACGGGGTCCAGGTTCTCGCCAACGGTCCGGTTGCGCTGCTCTCGTTGTCGAACACGCCGGGGCTGTGGAAGGCCGGGCAGTTCACGCCTCTGCCGTTCAAAACCGCTCCTGTACATGCTCGTTTGAACGCCGGAGGAGACAGGATCGTTTATGAGACCTCGTCGGCCAGTACGAATTTCGAGTTGCACAGCTACTCGGCGCCTTCAGGCCGCGATATCTTGCTTGCTATCGGTGGCGCTGTTCCGAGCGGTTATTTGAGCTATCAATCGGTCTCATACTTTCATCCTTCACTGACCTTCGATGGAAAGTATGTCTCTTACGTGCTGGACAACCGGCTGCTTATCCAATCTACTGACGGCGCGGAAGCCAGAGCGTTGACCTCCGCCGCCGACGGGGTTGTCACGAGTTCGGTGCTTTCTGGATGGGGCAATGTCGCGTTTGCGGCAACTTCCGCCGGCCGCTTGCTGCGGATCGATGTCGCAACCGGAGCCCGGACCGAATTGATTGCCCCTGTGCCTCACTTGGAGGTCACCGGTGGCGCGCCAGTGCCAGGTGGCCGGATTGATGTCAGGTCTACCGGACCGGCGGCAGGTGATCCGGCGCTGATCGGAGCGGGCGCCGATGCGCCGGTTGTAGGCAGATCGGAAAACACGGTGACGCTGCAAATTCCTTGGGAGGCCCGCGTGCCCTCGACAGTGACGCTGGTTGCGCCGGGTAACGCATCTTTGTTTGAAGAGGCCCATGATTTGGAACTGCAAAGTGGATCACCGCTGTTTTACACTCTGCCGGGCAGTTCTTACGCTCTGGCCGCGCACCAGGATTTTAGCGGGATTGTGTCGGACAGCAACCCGGCGCGGCCTGGCGAGATCGTGCACCTGTACTTCACTGGGTTGGGCGCGGTGAGCCCCGCCATCGCGACCGGAAGCGTAACGCCCGTGAACCCGTTATTTCGATTGCAGACACAGTTTAATTGCCAGTTCCGGCAGAAAACCGGTATGTTGCCGGCCGATATCCGATTCGCCGGTCTTGCGCCGGGAACGATTGGCGTGGAGCAGGTGGACATACTTGTGCCCAGCGACGCGGCCGCACCGAGCATTCAGGTGGAATGCATATCCCTCCAATCCTTTGAAGCGTTCACGAGATCCGCGCAACTGCCTATAGCCCCGTAACATTGCGGCGCGTTGCTGAACTCAAGGGTGATTCGCCGCCTCCCGATGCTGAAGCGGGTTGAGGATGAGGGCCGATCACTCGTGATCGAGAGAAACGCGGGACTCCGAAAGCGGTGCTCAGCATCCGAGACTATGTGCGTCTCGCCGCGCCATAATCTGAGGTGCTCAAAGTGATCGGGGAGGAATCCCGGCGGCAGGGGCACGCATGCACTCACCTCGCGCCGGATTGACCGGATCACGAATCGGCCCGGACCCAAAAACCGAAGCTTAGATGATCCCGCTTCGCTGCCTGCTCGCCCCCTGGCTAAATCAAATTCAGCAGCATGGCTG
>JALYXI010000403.1 GCA_030947245.1 Acidobacteriota bacterium | reverse complement strand
GGATACAGCAGTTGTTGATGGGCCCGGAGCCATCGCCATTCAGGATGAGCACCGGCTCCGAGATGGGCGCTTCTTCCGTCCATTCTTTGGCGGCATCTTCCTCGAAACCGAGCTCTCCACCTCCAGCCGCTTGTTTGAGTTCATCTTCCGCATGTTCTCGGAAGGAGATACGGCCCTTCCCGCGCAAGGCATGCAAGCCATCCCTCACCAACTTGGTCACGGGTTGGATGTTCGCCTGAATACGCCGGTACAGGTCCTGCCGGACGGCCCAACGGTTGTGGCCACGGAAGAACCGGAAGCCGCCAGGCTCCTTAGCGCCCCGGCCCCGCAAAGTTGGCGCTCCGTGCAATGTCTCTATTTCGGCGCGGAAGAAGCGCCCATCTCGGAGCCGGTGCTCATCCTGAATGGCGATGGCTCCGGGCCCATCAACAACTGCTGTATCCCAAGCTCCGTTTCTCCCGCTTACGCGCCTGCCGGAGCTTCCTTGGTTTCAGTCTCTGTGTTGAAACAGGAGGCTGCTACGGAAGCAGCGGTGCGCGCGCAGCTCATGGATTGGTTTGGCCCCAAAGTGGCGCGCTGGCAGCATTTGAGAACCTATTCCATCCTTTATGCCCAGCCGATTCAAACCAGTTACCAACCCGGGGCCTCGCGTATACGGCCCGGACTCTACCGCTGCGGCGATTACATGGAGAGCGCCTCGCTCGATGGCGCGCTCGCCTCAGGAGGCCGCGCGGCCCAAGCCCTCATCGCCGATTTCGAGCGGAATCTGTTTTGAAGCACAAATGGGCTTATTCTGCGCTCCTCAGCACGGCCGCGGCATTGCTTGCTTTTCAGCTTTTTGTTCCGCCCATCGTCGGTCTCGCGAATAATGGCGACTTCCAGCGTGTAATCGGAGTCTTCGGGTATGGACCGGCTGATAAGGTTCCGGATCTGACTTTCGCTTATGTAGAGCCCAGCTACATCCCGGATTCCGGTGTGCGGCGGCCCGGCTATGAACAGTTCGGGTCCAGCTATTTATTCGTCGGAATCGCACTGGCCATCAGCAAGATTCTGCCGGGAACCGGACACCTCCCGATCACTCTGATCGGGTTCGTGCACGCCTCCGCCCTGTTAGCAGCTTTAGCCCGGTTATTCTGGGTGACTGCCCGGTTCCCGGCGCGCACAATCATTTGGGCGGGCGCAGTGTTCATTCTGACGGATGTGGGGTATGCGGCTTACAACAATTCCCTGTTCCCCGAAGCGGCAAGCTGCATCTTTCTGGCGTGGTGGATCGCCGAAACGGTGGAAGTCTGCGCCCGTAAGAAGGTGGGAGCGTGGTGGCTCGTTTCCACCGCATTGCTGCTTTCCGCCAAGGGGCAGAACGCTCCTTTAGCGATTCCCATTGCGGTGTTTTTCGCGAGGACGGCGTGGAGAGCGCGCCAGCGCCGGAAGACCTTCGCCGCGGCGGGTGCATTCAGCCTGGCCGTGGGAGCCGCGGTGTTCTGGACAATGCCAAAGCGGGCTCAGATGGATACCAGCTACAACATGCTTTTCTCCGCGGTGCTGCCGGAATCCCGGGATCCGCGCGGCGACTTGCGGGCGCTCGGGCTTCCGGAAGCGTGGGTTCGCTTAAAGGGTTCCGCTGCCTGGAGCCCCAATTCAGGACTGTACGAAGCGCCGGTGCGGAAACTCCTGCCGGAAAAGATCAGCCCACTCAAAATCGCGGAATTTTACGTGCGCCGGCCCACACGGTTGTGGCGGCATGTCACCACCCTGATTCCGGTTGCCACAGGCCTGCGTCCCGAGTCTTGCGGCAACTTCGAACGGCAGGCGGGCCGGCCGCGGAAAGCGATCAGTTACACCATGGCCGTTTGGAGCGAAGTCCATGCGCGGTGGCTGCCGAAACTGCTGAAGGCGCTGTGGGCGGCTCTGGTGGTGAGTGCGGTCATGGGCCTGGTTCGGGACGGCTGGCTCTGGATGCTGGGCTTGCTCGCCTCCATGTGCCTCACAGCGTTCATGACAGCCGCTTTCGGCGATGCCGTCGAACCCGTGAAGCATCAGTTTCTGTTCAATCTGCTGCTGGACGCCTGCCTGTTGTTCTGGTTGGCGGGGGCGATCAGCCGGATCGGGAGAGTCAGAACGCTCCAAACCAGCCCAAGCACGCCGCCGACGGCGAGCCCGATCATTCGGAATGGCAGCAGCAACAGCCAAATCACCGGGTAAAGAACCAACGCGACGAGGGCGAGCGGCCAGGAGAAGAGGAACAGAAGCAGCCAAAGCAGGAGAGTCATCACATATGCAGATACGAGAATTCGCCCAAAAAAGGTCGCATGTTATATAATTCGCCCGGGGGCATCCTGTGGCTCAAAACGGAATTTCGCGACGGTATTTCTTTTACGGATCTTTGCTGGCCGGAGCGGTTCCGGCGGCGGGGTTCGGAAGCAAGGGCTCTTTAAAAGCGCTCGGCTACAAATCGCCGAACGAAAAATTGAATATTGCATCCATCGGCGCTGGTGGAAAGGCGGCCAGCGATATTCGCGGCTGCGCGCAAACGGAAAACATCGTAGCGCTTTGCGACGTGGATGAGGTGCGCGCCAAGTCGATCTATGAGCAATATACGAAGGCGCCGAAGTACAAGGATTTCCGGCAAATGCTGGATAAGGAAGGCAGCAACATCGACGCGGTGATTGTAACCATTCCGGACCACATGCATGCGGCCGCTGCGGTTCACGCCATGGAACGCGGCAAGCATGTGTACGTGCAAAAACCTTTGGCGCACACTGTCTGGGAGTGCCGGCAATTGCAGGAAACCGCGGCCAAGTATAAGGTTGCCAGTCAAATGGGCAATCAGGGGTATTCCAACGAAGGCACGCGGCAATGCGCCGAAATGATCTGGGCGGGCGAGATCGGCAACGTAACGGAAGTCCATGCGTGGACCAACCGTCCCATATGGCCGCAGGGAATTCAGGAAATACCGCCCCCTTCTCCGATTCCCTCGACTCTTGATTGGGATCTATGGCTCGGAGTCGCGAGCCAGCGCGAATACAGCGATAAGTATCTGCCATTCTTCTGGCGCGGATTTTTCGACTTCGGGTGCGGAGCGCTGGGCGATATGGCCTGCCACATCCTGGGCGCGTCGAATTTAGCCTTGAAGCTAGGCGCTCCCACTAGCGTGGAGTGCATCCAGCAGGAAGGAAGAAGTAAGTACTACTATCCCGCCAAGAGCGTAATCCGGTTTGACTTTCCCGCCCGCGGACCCATGCCGCCGGTCAAAATCTTCTGGCATGACGGGTTGAAGGAACAGCCTGATATCCCGGGTGTGCCGAAGGGCGAAATCCTTGGCGATTTGCCGCGGCGCAGGATGGCGGGGCAAAGGCCGGGGACGGGCGGCGCCGGCGGACCGCGCGGTAGCGACGGTCACCCCATCGAGCCGCGCGAAAATCAGATCATCGGGCAGGTATTCCATGAGAGCTTCTTCGATCAGCCGGCCGAAGAAGCTCCGGCGGACCGCGCTCCGTCGGCGGCAGCGCCCGCCGGGGATGCGAATGCCAAGTTGGACGCCCAAGCCAACAGGCTGGCTTCCATTGGCAGCAATGGCAGTCTCTTTGTGGGCGACAAAGGCATGATCACCACCGGCACATACGGCGAGAACACCCGTCTGATTCCGGTCGAGAAAATGCGTGGATACGAGTTCCCTCGCGAGTTTCTGACCCGTTCCCCAGGGCATTACCGCGACTGGATTCGTGCGGCGAAAGGCGGAGACCCGGCTTGTTCCAACTTCAACGTGTCAGCGCCGTTCACCGAATGGGTGACCCTCGGCGTAATGGCGCTTCGTTTCGAAGGCAAGCTGGATTGGGACAGCGAGCGCATGAAAATTACGAACAATCCGGAGGCGAACAAACTGATCCGGCCGCAGTTCCGGAAAGGCTGGACCTTAGGCTAAGAGATCCTTAGGCTAAAGAGATCCTGATGGCGCTCAGATTTCCCGGATAATCGAATGGCCTGGAAAAACCTGTGGCCGATGCTGCGAAAGACATACACGGATTGGGATGCCGATGAGGCTCCGCGAATGGGAGCCTCGCTGGCCTTCTACACAATACTGTCCCTATCCCCGCTCGTGATTCTAACGGTCGCAATCGTCGCCCTCGCATTCGGACAATCCAACGCTCAGCAACAGATCCTGGATCAGGTCCAGGGTGTCGTCGGCACGGATGGCAGTAAGGCGGTCCGGGACATGCTGGATCATGCGCAGAAGCCGTCTTCCAGTATCACCGCGTCGGCGATTGCGTTGTTCACTTTGTTCTTTGGCGCATCCGGAGTTTTCGGGGAACTTCGTTTCGCTCTGAACAAAATCTGGGAGGCGAAACCAAAGGACGCTTCAGGATTCATGGGCATGGTCCGGCAGCGATTCTTCTCCTTCGGCATGGTGCTCGCCATCGGATTTCTGTTGATGGTCTCGCTGGTGCTGAGCGCGGGATTAGCTGCCGCCGGCAAGTTCGCCGGAGGCCTCTTGCCTCTACCGGGTCCGGTTCTTCAGGCCGTCAATTTCCTGATTTCATTTCTTGGAATTGCCGTTCTGTTCATGTTGATCTTCAAGTACGTGCCGGAAACGAAGGTCGCGTGGAGGGATGTTTGGGTGGGCGGGCTGGTAACCGCCCTCTTCTTCACCGTGGGCAAATTTCTCATAGGGCTATACCTCGGGAAGGCGGGAGTGGGCTCGGCTTACGGAGCCGCCGGATCTCTGATCGTCGTGATTGTCTGGGTCTATTACTCCGCGCAGATCTTCTTCTTCGGAGCGGAGTTTACGCATGTCAGCGCGAAGCAGGGAACCCCGAAACTTTGAATATGAGCTTCCGATAAACGAAATTTGCCGGAGTCGCCTTACGCGGGAGGCGTCGGCTGCTCATAGCCGGTAAGGCCCTCGCTGGCGCGCTGCCGGTCGTAGTCGGGATTCGGTTTCGGCATTGCAGCACCGACAGAGCGCCGCCAATCCGCTAGGGTCTGTTGAAGCTTTTTGGCCCGGGCCGGCTCCTTCCGAATCAGGTTCACGCGTTCTCCTGGATCGGCGGACACATCAAAAAGCTCCAAACGGCCATCCTCGTAAAACTCGATCAATTTCCAATCTCCTGCCCGAACAGCGCCGGAGGGCACGCCTCCCTGATCGGAATAATGAGGATAGTGCCAGAACAACGGACGCTCCACTCCGGCTTCGCCGAGCAACAACGGCCGCAGGGATACGCCGTCCACCGGAGCGTATTTCGTACCAACCGCCTCGCAGATGGTTGGGAAGAAGTCGATGCTGGAGACGGGCGTGTCGATTACACTCCCGGGGCGCGTCACACCGGGCCAGCGGATAATGAGCGGCTCCCGAATCCCGCCTTCGTATAGATGCCCTTTGCCGGCCCGCAGCGGGGAGTTATTGGTGATGGGTGGCTTTCGCTTCGCCTGATAACGCACGCCGCCGTTGTCGGAGAAGAAGATTACGATGGTCCGGTCCGCCTGCCCGCTTTCGTCAACACTCTTCAGCAACGCCCCGACCGATTCATCCGCCGTCTCCACCATGGCGCAGTAAACAGGGTCTGAATCTCCGATATCGCGCTTGCGGTACTTTTCCACGAGCGCTCCCGGAGCTTCGAGGGGAACGTGAACAGTGAACTGAGCCTGATAAAGAAAAAAATGGCGGGACGGATCTTCCCGTACAAACCGGTCTCCTTCCAGCGACAAGCGCCGCGTCAAAAACTCTCCGGGTTCAAGCGTCAAGCCCGGAAGAGTCAGCGGCCCGAAATACTTCGGAGGACTGCCCTTGTAATCCCCGGCCACATTGCGATCGAAGCCCCGATCCGTCGGGCTCGCGCCCGCGCCGCCCAAATGCCACTTGCCGATCGCGGCGGAACGGTAGTTTTGCCCACGCAGAGCTTCCGCGATTGTCACTTCCGAGCGGGGCAGTTGCTGCTCGAAGGAAGGGGTCAGAACACGGGCATACGGATTTTGCTTGCGGCCCGGAATCCAATCCGTCAAATGCAGCCGCGCCGGATATTTTCCCGTCATAATACTCGCCCTAGTGGGTGAGCACACCGGGCATGCTGCGTACGCATTCGTGAAGCGGGCGCCTTCGGACGCAAACCGATTCAGGTTTGGAGTATCGATGAACGTGTTGCCGTAAGGGCCGGTATCGTGCCAGCCTAAGTCGTCCATCAGGAGAAAGAGGATATTCCATCCGGTGGGTTTCGCTGTGAGCAGACTGCCGGTCACCGCGCCCGATGCTGCCTGAAGAAACTTTCTGCGGTTCATGAGCTTCCTTTACCAGTAGAACTTCAGCGCGAACTGCATCTCGCGGGGATCGTTCGGACTATCGCGTGTCGCGGTGATCTTGCCAAAGTTAACGGTGTCGAGGAGATTTAGCGACGACGGGTTCGCAAAATTTGCCGTGTTGGTGAGGTTGAACGCCTCCGCCCGAAACTCAACGTATCTGCTTTCCGTAAGGTGGAATTGCTTGAACAAGGAGAGATCAAGCCGCCGGAAGGGAGGTCCGGAGACCTGTGTGGGTGCGCCCCCTAAGGGAGTTAAATCGCTTTGCCCGATCGCAGTCGCGGGAG
Organism: Acidobacteriota bacterium; assembly: GCA_030947245.1. Classification (GTDB taxonomy): domain Bacteria; phylum Acidobacteriota; class Terriglobia; order Bryobacterales; family Bryobacteraceae; genus JALYXI01. Next base: position 9,542 of record JALYXI010000403.1, on the reverse strand, counting down.
GCGGGGTGTAAAAGGCCGAGGCATTTACGAAATGCGGCACGTTGTGCGGGCCACTGTAGCGGTTCTGACCGGCGGCAAGAAGAGCATTACAGCCCAGTCCGGCTGTTGTAGCGCTCGCGCATCCAACTGTGAAAGGCTGGCCATCCTGAATGGTCGCGACCCAATTGAGGCTCCAGCCGCTTAATATTTGGTTGCCGAGGCTGTTCAGGCTGGATGCAAAACGCCTGCCGGGACCGGCTGGCAGTTCATAGATTCCGCTAAAGTGGATTGCGCGCCGCACATCGAAATCCGCCACGCCGAAGTCGTGTTTGATCCCGAAGCCCGGAAGAGAGGGCGCCCGATAACCACCGATGGTGCCTTCGAGCGGATCCCGGGCATCGGTCAGACTCTTGGCCCAGGTGAAGGTAGCCAGCACGCTCAGCCCATTACTAAATCGCTTATCGAGCGTCGATTGCAGAGAATTGTAGCTGCTGCTGCCTGCCGTCCCGGTGTAGAACCCGCCTGAGGTCGCGGCGCTTGGATAGGGCAAGTAGGGAAGCGTGCTTGTGCCGGGGGGCAGCACGATCCGGACAGGATTCGAATTGAACGCGATGGGTATGTGACGAGTGCCCGAACCGACATACCCGACGGTCAGGCTCGCGCTCTGCAGAAGCTGGTATTGCACGGAGAGGTTGTAACTCTGCGTGTAAGGAGTTTGCCAGTTCTTCTGAAAGCCAATCAGGCCGATTCCTGAATAGTTCACCGTCGCAGGGTCGATTGAGAGGTTCTGAAATGTGTTCCCAAGCAGCCCGATGCTGTTGCCGGGCACGATGGGTGTTTGTGGGGTCAATGCGGTCCGGGTGACGGTGTACTCAATGGGAAAATTTTCCGTAATCAGAGGACTGCCGCCAATCTCTTCCACGCCGCCGTAGAAAATTCCGTACCCACCGCGAACCACCAGTTTCGGAACCGCCTGATAGGCGAAACCAAGGCGAGGCGCGAAGTTGAGTTTCTGCGGATTGCCAAGAATCAGACCCGCGGATTGGACTTGAATATTGTCCTTCGCCAGACTGGCAATGTAGGCGGAAGGCAGAAGATTGATCCGGCTGGCGGGAACCAGCAATGTCCCGCCCGCGAAGCCAGGGCCGGGAACAAAGTTCGCATCGTCGCCGAAACGGTCGTGCGGGAAGCCGAAGAAGTCCCAGCGCAGACCGAAGTTCAACGTCAACTTTGACGAAATCTTCCAGCTATCTTGTCCGTAAATACCGAAATACTTGCGTCTCAGGTCATGTGTGTGAAAGTTCGACAGGGAGACCTGGTTGGCGCCGGCAACATCGGAAGTACCGGTCGGCGCCAGAAGAAATTGTGCTACGGCGGTGCTGCTATCCGTCTTGTTGACCACCGACGTATAAACGCCACTGTAGCCAAACAGGCCACGGGATTGCGGCGGTTGGGCGAACGGAACCATGATGTACTGGCCCATGAAGCCAAACTTCAGATTGTGCGTGCCCCGCGTGTACGAGAGGTCGTCTGTTAACTGAGGCGTGGTTCCGTATTTGTCGCTGGGAAGAAAACCGTTACTGCCGAACCGGGAGAGGGACGCCACATTGAATTGAGGAAGCCCTCCGTTCGAGGGAGTCTGCGGCACGCCCAGAATTCCAAACTGCGCCGGAATGCCGGTCACGTTGCCGGAGGGTTGCAGCCACAGAGCATGTTCGCGATTCAAACCGGCGCGAACCTCGTTCACCAGCGAAGGGCCGAACAAGTGCGTCTCGCTCAAGACTGCATTCTGGCTGGTGTCATCCAGATTGCTGTTCACCAGAGAATCGCCGCCGTCCGCCAACCCGGTGTATGGGCCGGGGTGTATCCGGTGAAGGACCGAGTAGCTGTAGCGGGCAAAGAGTTGATCGTTCTGGCGATAGGAGTGATCCACCCGCACGTCGAAGCCGTTTGAGTCGTCCTGAAACACGGGCGAGCTGCTGTAGTTTGAGAAGATGCCGGGCACATTCGGAGTTGGCAGAAGCTGTAACAGCTTCACGGCGATCGGGTCCAGGCGGTTCGCGGGAATGATATTGCCTGGAAAAGGATCTCTTACGTAACCGCCAGTAACTGCCCTTGTTGTCGCAGGGTCGAAGATCGTACCCGACGGGAAACTGCGTCCCAATAGATCCGCGCGGGTACCGGCTTGCCCCGCGGTCAAGTCGGAAAAATTTGTGTATCCGCTCGACTTCTCGATCGCGGTGGGGACAGTGCTGATATCCGGATGCCCCTGCCGAATGCGGGTTCCCTCATAATCGAGAAAGAAGAAAGTTTTGTTGCGGCCGTTGTAAACGTGGGGAATCAGCACGGGTCCTCCCTGCGTGAAGCCGAACTGATTGCGGCGGTACTCGGCAATGGGCTGGCCCGCGGCATTGACGAAGAAATCGGCGGCATCCAACTTTTCATTGCGGAGGAACTCCCAGACGTTTCCGTGGAACTGATTGGTTCCGCTCTTTACTGTTGCATTCAGGACCGCTCCCGCGGCCCGGCCAAACTCGGCGCTGTAATTATTTGTTTGCACTTTGAATTCGGAAAGAGCATCCACCGGCGTTAGAACGACAAAGTCTTTACCGTTCTGGCGCGACACAATGGAGGAGTTGTTATCGATTCCGTCCAGCAGATAATTGTTCTGCGTGGGCCGCGTTCCGTTAGCCGCGAAACGGCCGTTGTTGTTCTCCCCGCGCCCGTCCTTTTGACCGAACGTGACTCCCGCGGAGAGTTGGGCTAGAAAAATGTAATTGCGCCCGTTCAGGGGCAGGTCCCGAATCGTGCGGGCTTCCATCACTTGGCCGACCGATGCGTCCTGCGTCTGCAAGAGTTCTGAACCGGCGGCGACTGTGATGGTCTGCTCCAGATTTCCTGTCGATAGCACCATGTTGACGACCGCCTGGGCCTGGATATTAACGGCCAGATGAGTGCGGGTGCTTTTCGCGAAGCCGCTCTGTTCTACTGTCACCGAGTAGTTGCCGATCCGGACGGTAGGGAATGTATAGCTCCCGCGGGAGTCGGTTGAGGTCACGATGATGGTGCTTGTGTCCTCATTCGTCAGCGTGACGCGCGCACCTGGCACCACAGCGCCGGTCGGGTCAGTAATGGTGCCCAGGACGGCCCCGGAGTCTACCTGGGCCAAAATGGCGGAACAGAAGGAGATGAAAACGGCAGTGCGGCGGAGCGCACGGAAGCAGGGCATTAACGATTTCTCCCCGATGCTCGATCTGGATCGAGTCTCATTCTACGAACGAATCCGGCGGAACGTCAACAGTTTTACTCCGAACCAGAAGTACGGTCTCTGCGTAACATGGAACATCCGCTCAAGCGGCTCAGTGCGGCGAACCCAAACGGTACGCCACTATGTTTGTATCGCGCGTAGTCCCCGCCATGGCTTTGGTCTCGAACACAACTTCCAGATAGCGCCGGTCCGCCGATGCGCTGAGGCCGATTCTCTCGAGGAGCGCCTGGGCCGCTCGGGGCTCGGTAAGCGCCGTGCCCGCCGCTTCGGTCCCTTCCATGTTGATTCCATCCAGCAGGAGGATGTTTGCGGATTCCGAATCGGCTGGCAGAAACGTGAGGACTCCGAAGGTGGAACCGGAAAGGCCGTCCTCTCCCTTCATCAGGTAAGACGCGGCTTCGCCAGGACGCGGGGCATGATTCTCTACTACGCCGCGCCGCGACGCCGCATCGAGAGCCGTCGGGAAGTTTCGCCGCTTGCGAAACAGAGATACCCAGGGGTTCGAATAGGAGCTTCCGATAAAAACGAAGTTGCCGGAATTGAGCTCGCGGAGGTGGAGGTCGCGGGCAAACCGAACCGTAGTCTTGTCGCGGTAGGCTGCGGCGAGCCGCAGAATTCGTTGTGTCAGCACCAAGTCCGCGTAGCTCGAAAATTGCCGTGTCCCCAAACGCTGCATAAAGGTTCGGGCTTCTTTGGCCCGAGGCGATTGCTGGGTGAAGAAGCCCGGATTCAGGTAATCATCTAATGTTGCCGTACGGCCCAACAGATCCTGATACAGGCCGAATCCGCTGTCCGCGACCACGATGGTGGTGGGTTGGCGGTCGTCGAAAATACAGGAGAGGGGCGGCAGGAGCGCGGCAACAGGCGGCGGTGCAAGCGCGATGCGCTTTTGCAAGGCGCTATCTTCCTTCAGGGTCAAGAACAACCCAATCGAAAGAAAAGCCGTCACGGCTGGCCAAATCCATCGCATCCAACTTGCGCCTGGCCGGTTCGAGCCTGGATCGGCCGCGGACGCGACCGGAATCGCCGCGGGCGGCAGAACCACGGCCGGCTCGGCTCGCCGAGAGAAAACCGGGACGTAGCTTCCCTTCGGAATCTCGAGAATCACGTCTTCGTCCTTGCCCAACGTCGCGAAGTATTCACCCAACTTCAGGCGGACCTGCCGGGCTTGCGCCCGAACCACGTTGTCTTCGGTGGTGCTGTAGCCTGCTGACCTTTTGAATACCTCAATCCCGATGTGCTGCTCGGTCATGTCGTCGGTTTCGCCGCGCAGAACACGATCGCAGACGAAGAAGAGGAACTCGGTCAGGCGGGGCGCGCGGCGGAAACCTGGACTGAGCGCGATTCGAACTACCAGCTCCCATCGCGGGTCTCCCGGATGGAGCCTCTCGGGATCGTGGGTCGCTGCGAGGATGTCGAGACCTGCCATTGTACAAAAAGGGGCTGTTTATGTACGAATAACGCGTGAGCCCACTTGTGACGTACGGGTGAAATCACTTGAATTATAACAAGCGGGTGAATTACGTTCGATAGAGCGGGCGGAAAGTGGGAGCCCGTTTCAGGGGAGTGATCGATGAGCCGTGTACGCTTCAGTAGTTTCGCCCTCTTCTTGGGCCTCTCATTTTCCGCGGGTATGGCGGTTGCGCAGAACGGATCTATACAGGGAGTCGTGACGGATCCGGTGAAGGCAGCGATTGCCAACGCCTCGGTTCGCGCCTTCGATGAGTCGAAGGGATTGGTTGTCCGCGACACGGTTAGCGCGAATGATGGAACCTTCACGCTTCAGCCGCTTTCACCCGGTCTCTACACAGTTCGAGTTGCAGCCGCGGGAATGAAAACTTTGGACAGAACTCATGTCAATCTGGACGTGAACCAGATCCTAAACCTGGGAACGCTGTCGCTCGAAGTAGGGGCCATGACCGAGCAGATCAGCGTCGCGGAGACCGCACCGCAGGTGGAGACAACGACCGCGAACAAATCATTCGTGATCGATTCGAAGGAGGTGACCCAGATCAGTTTGAACGGGCGCGATTTCCAATCGCTCATCCGCACGTTACCCGGTGTGGTTTCGAACGACTCGTCGGATTTCCGCCTTGCGTTCAACAACACCGACTCCTTCCACGTCAACGGGCAGCGCGGCAGCGCAAACAACGTCTTTCTGGACGGCAGCATCAACACGGACGTGGGTGCGAACGACGGCCAGTATACGCAGCTCAGCCTGGATGCAGTCGGTGAGTTTAAGGTCCAGGCCAATTCCTTCGCGGCTGAATACGGACGCAACGCGGGCGTGGTGATCTCCGCCAATACAAAAAGCGGAGGCCAGACATACCACGGCACCTTGTACGAATTCGACCGTAACGACGCCTTCGACGCCAATTCGTTCTTTAATAATCTCCAAGGACAAGGCAAGAGCAAGCTGCGATTCAACCAGTTCGGGGGCAACCTGGGCGGACCGCTCTACATCCCGAAAGTATCCAGCCGGAGCAACAAGAAGCTGTTCTTCTTCTTCAACTATGAGGGAACGCGCGCCAGCCGCCCAAGCGGCGGTACTTATTATGATGTTCCCAGCCCCCAAATTCTGAGTGGAGATTTCCGCCAGCAGTACCGCTTCAACGCCGACGGTTCGCCGGTTCTGATTGCGAACACGAATTTCCCGGTAGGCACCGTGTTCATGCCCGGCACCATTCAGAGGGACAATGCCGGTAACATAATCGGCGGCTCGCCTTATCCCAACAACATCATTCCAGCTTCCCAGTTCAGCAAGAACGCGCCCGCGTGGAATAAGCTGTTGAGCCGCGCGTACCGCGGACAGACCAGCTTCGCCCAAACTCCCGGATCGCCGGACTCCGTCCGCATCCCGTTCCAGGACACCTACGTTTTCGATAAAGACCAGAAAGCCGCGCGCGTGGATTACACCATCAGTTCAAAGATGAACGTGTTCGCTCGCTGGGTGGACGATGCGCAGCAGGAAAGCCAGCAATTCGGCATTTTTTCCGGGAATTCCTTTCCTATTCTTCCCCAATTCCGCGAGAAGCCCGGAGCGAGCTATTCCTTTAACGTCATAAACGTGATCTCGCCGACGACCACGAATGAGTTCATTTTTACGTACAATCACCTGACGCAGGTGGTGGATATTACCGGTAGCACCAGCCCGTCCACTTACGATAAAGGACAGCTTGGCTTCACCTATCAGGACCTCTACCCGCAGTCCAATATCCGGAACAAATTTCCTAAATTCGGCGCGGGCGGCTTCTATTCCTATTCGTTCCCACCAAACTGGAGAAGCGAGGGAAAAACCTTTGCGGCGACCGACAACTTCACGAAAGTAATCGGGTCTCACACATTCAAAGCGGGCGTCTATTTTAATATCAATAACAACGGCCAGCAGCCGTACTGGACCGATGCGCCGCAGTTCGATTTCAACCCGAGCCAGTTGAATCCAAACGATTCAGGAAGCGGCGTGGCCAACCTGCTGCTTGGCAATTACACCAGCGTGTCCCAAACCAACGGCGTTTTCTACGGAACTTTCCGCTTCATCCAGCCCGAAGTATTTGCGCAGGATAGCTGGCGGGTGAACCGGAAGTTGACGCTGGAATACGGCCTGCGTTGGGCCTACCTGGGACCGACGTATACCTACGGGAAGTACCTGCAGAATTACTGGGACCCGACGCGTTACGATCCGGCCCAGGCGGTTAAGATCAACACCACTTCCGGGCTGCAGTATGGGAGCATTGTCCCTGGCTCCGGCAATCCCTTCAACGGGATTGTGCAGGAGAACGCGAAAGGCGTCGACAGCGGGTTTGCCAAGCACCGGTTCAATAACCTGGGCCCCCGTTTCGGCTTCGCCTACGATCCTTCCGGCATGGGCAAAACCGCAATCCGCGGCGGCTTCGGCATGTTCTACGAACGAATTCGGCAAAACGTCAACAGTTTCGACGGCTTGGGCAATCCTCCCCTGGTTTACACGCCGAATTTGTACCTGGGGAACATCGATAATCTGTCACCTGCCCTGGTTTCCAGCGGCACCCGCTACCCCGTGGGTATCAACGCCTTCAATCAGAACGGAAAAATTCCGACCACGTATGGATGGAGCTTCGGAATTCAGCAGCAGTTAGCGCCAAACACGTCGCTCGATATCGCCTACGTCGGTAACGTTGCGCGCCACCTGCAGTATCAGGCGAACCTCAACCAACTGCCGCTCGGCACAACCACCAGCACCAATATCCTGACTAACGCGAACGGGCAGCAGGATGCCATTCGGCCGTATAAGGGCTTCACGAATATCAATTACACGGATTATGGGGCAAACAGCAGTTACCACGCGCTTCAGATCCGCGTCAGCCATCGCCTGACCCGGAACCTGCTGATCAATGCCGATTACACCTGGAGCAAGGCCCTGGACGAGGCCGATAGCGACGGCGATCAGATCGCCTACTACCTGGACCGCCATCGCGAGTATGGCCCCGCCGGTTACGACCGGACCAGCGTCTTCAACCTGGATTACGTGTACACGCTTCCGGAACTCAGGGACAAGGGGGCGTTCATGAAATACGTGGTGGGTGGATGGGAACTGGCCGGCATCACGCGCTACTGGAGCGGGAATCCGTTTACGATCACTTCGAACGGCAATCCTGGCACCTTGGGCGGCGGCGTGCGGCCGGATTACATCGGCGGCCCCATCACTCCGAACCAGAACCGCCTCCAGTGGTTCAACCCGCTGGTATTTGCGCGGCCACTGGACGGCAGCTTGGGCAATGTAGGGCGGAATACCTTGCGCGGCCCCGGCATCGCAAACTGGGATATCTCTGTGTTCAAGAATCTGAATATGACCGAGCGGGTGCACCTGCAATTGCGCCTGGAAACATTCAACACGTTTAATCACACGCAGTTCAGCGGCATCAACACCGGGATTTCGCCTCCGAACCCAGGTGACCGTGTTACTGCGGCTACTCTGGGAACCACGGGCCAAATCACGGGTACCCGCGATCCCCGTACCGTACAGTTGGGCGCCAAGTTCCTGTTCTAATTAGAAAATGCGGTGCGTTGCCCTCCTTTGCCTCCTGCTTGCAGGCAGGCTGTTCGGGGACGACGCATCGCGTGAATCCATCTTCAAGCGCGCTTCACAGGCATTGCAGGCAGGAGATTACCGGGCGGCCGAAACCGGTTTTCAGAAAATCCTGTCAGACACGCCGAATGATGTAAGTGCGCTTGGAAATCTTGGGGTGGTGTACGCCCGGGCCAATCGCCCGGGCGAAGCCATTTCCGCTTACGAGAAGGCTTTGCGGGTGAGTCCCCGTGAGCCCGGCATTCTGCTGAACCTCGGTTTGGTTTATCTGAAGCAGGAAGATTATCCGCGGGCAATGCCGCTGTTTGGGCAACTGCTCAGGCGGGACCCTGCAAACGCGCAGGCACAGAAGTTGCTCGCCACCTGCGAAATTCATTTGGGGCAAGCGGAAGCCGCGGCGCCCCGTTTGGAAAGGCTGATCGCGGCTGACACGCAGGATCAGGGTAGCCTGTACCTTCTGGCTGTCGCTTACAACAAGTTAAAGCAGCCGGAGCGGGCCAGAAAGCTTTTTGAGCAGGTGCTCGCCTCCGCGGGACCCCGGGCGGACTTCCTGACCGGCCGCGCCCTTTACGATGCATCCCGCTTCGACGATGCGGCTGAAGCGTTCGCACGGGTGCTGCGCGCCGACAGCGCGTTTCCTCGCATTCATCTCGAACTCGGGAAAGTATTCATAAGCCAGCGGAAAACAGTGGAAGCTCTACGGGAATTGCACGCCGCCTTGCAACAAGACCCGAACGACGCGGAAGCCGTGTACTTTCTCGGTGCGTTGCTGGCGCAGGAAGGGCGGGCCGCTGAAGCCATTCCGTACCTGGAGCGGAGTTGCGATCGGCAACCGGGCTCCTGGGCGTCTTTCTACTATTTGGGCAAGGCAAAGTTAGCTGCCGGCCAAAAAGGCAAAGCTGTGTCCAACCTGAAAAACGCGGCGAAGCTGAATCCGAACGAAGCTTCTGTGTACTACCTGCTAGGCAGGGCGCTGAAAGCTGATGGCAAGCCGGAGGAGGCAAAGCTCGCTCTGCAACGTTTACGCGCCCTTCGCTCCGGTGCGCTCGAAACGGAGAAAGAAGCGGTGAGTGGACGCATCCCGGGAGTGCGATAACATCTCAGGGAAATCTTCGTTTCGTTCCGCATTGAATACAACTCCATTGATAGCGCTGGCGGCAGCCGCCATGAACGCGCAAGGTGAATGGCCGCAGATTGAGCGTATTCTCTCCGCACATCGATTATGGATAT
>JALYXI010000366.1 GCA_030947245.1 Acidobacteriota bacterium | reverse complement strand
GGACCGGCAAGTCCCGATTTTAACATCCGGACCGTTCTGCGCCGCCATTCCCCGGGCCGGAGATGGAATACTACTGCGCCGTTTTGGATTGAGGATTAAGGACCTTGTTCAGGCTTGATACCATCTGTTTTGCCATCTTTTCCAACTGCCGGGGTGAAGAATTCCCAGGCTGCCGGTAGTCGGACCAGACTACCTGCCGGGACTTGGCATCCACCAGGAAAATGGTTCCCTTGCCGCGTGAAAAAGAAGAACTGTGCGGTTCCGCATCGCTCTGTTGGCCGGAAACAGTGGGCAAGGTTGTGGCTGCCGATACAGGCGCGGCTGGGGTTGAAGTTGTGGCCAAAGCAGTTGGGGTTGTCGCCGGGCCGGATGCTGCCGGACTGGAGGCCGCCGGCATAGCTGTTACCGGTGCAGCTATATCGCGCTTGATGTGATCCATCCGGTACTCGAACGGCCTGCCCAACTGATCTGTGAAGAGGGCGTCCGCCAACTTCGGATCCGCAACAACCCGGAATACGTGATCCCGCGTCAGTTGATTGGCCAAATGTTGATCCAATCCCCCCATCATGGGATACAGGTACACGGACCTAACATCCTTCAACTCGGCAGCCCCGGCCTTCGGTAACGCGGCTAGAAGTAAGCTTAAAACCAGAAACTTCATTGCTTTCCGATGGTAACAGCATCCATGACCGCGAATGTATAAAGGCAACCGCATCACGGTCATCATTCCTTGCCTGAATGAGGAAGAGGGTATCCAGATGGTGTTGCGGGATATCCCTGAATTCGTGGACGAAACTATCGTGGTGGATAACAACTCCACGGACCGGACTCCGGAAGTGGCGGCGCAGATGGGGGCCATTGTCGTTAAGGAACAGGTTCCGGGCTACGGCCGTGCCTATAAACGGGGCTTTTCGATTGCCACAGGAGACTTGATTATTACTCTCGATGGGGATCACAGCTACCCGGTAAACGGGATCTCTTATCTGCTGGAGGCGTATCTCCATTTGCAGGTGGATTTTCTGAACGCCTCGCGGTTCCCGGTTCGAGATCCGCGCGCAATGAGTTTCAAGCACAAGTTAGGAAACCTGGCACTCTCGCTCGCCATGTCGGTGCTGTTTTTGAAGTGGGTTCAGGATTCGCAGTCGGGAATGTGGGTGTTTCGCCGCTCCATTCTGCACTCGATGCAACTGGAATCAGACGGAATGGCTTTTTCTGAAGAGATCAAGATTGAAGCATTGCTGAATCCAAGGGTCCGGTTTGGCGAGATCTCCATCCTGTACACGTCGCGCACGGGAGAAATCAAGCTGAACCCGTGGCGCGATGGATGGCAGAATCTGACGTTTTTGTTCAGGAAGCGCTTCGCCCGAAGGGACTGGCTGTGAAGGTTTCGGTAATCATCCCGGTCTGGAACGGGCACGGGTATCTAGCGAAATTGCTTGCGAGCATTCAGGTGCAAACCGTTAAACCGGCGGAAGTTCTAGTTATCGACAACGGTTCGGTAGACGGGGCGGCGGAGTTGGCGGAACGGTGGGGGGCGCGGGTGATCCGGCTTGCTGAAAACCAGGGCTTTGCGGCTGCGGTGAATCGGGGAATCGAAGAGTCGTCGGGCGAAGTTCTGGCAATTCTCAACAGCGATGTGGAACTCCATCCGGAGTGGCTCAACACGATTGCCGGCGCGCTGAGCGGCACTGAGGCCTGGTTTGCGACCGGGAAGATTCTCTCTGCCCGAAACCCTGGCAAGATCGATGGTACTTGGGATTTACTGTGCCGCGGCGGGATTCCCTGGCGCGCCGGATATGGTTTTCCGGCAGACTTTGCCGCCTTTCAGGAGAAGCGCAGGATCGACCTCGCTCCGTTTACGGCTGTGCTGGTTCGGCAAACATTGTTTCAGAAAGCCGGCTTGCTGGATGCCCGCTTCGAGTCGTATTTAGAAGACGTGGACTTTGGCCTGCGCTGCGCTGTAGGTGGATGGCGAGGCCTCTATGTTCCGGAAGCTGTGTGCCGCCATCATGGAAGTGCAACCTTGGGGCGGTGGCACGGAGATTCGGTCTATAAAATGTCCCGCAATCAGGTCTTTCTTCTGGCCAAACATTACGTGCCGGGATTACGCCGGCATTGGTGGTGGAAGATCTTGATTGGGCAACTGCTGTGGGGCCTGGTAGCTGTGCGGCACGGCGCCGGAACTGCCTGGATTCATGGAAAATGGGACGGCATCCGCCGGTTCGGAACCTTTGACGGGACACGCACAGATCTGCGCCAACTTTTGTCTCAGCAGGAAGACGAACTGTTGGCGCTGCAACGGCAAGGCGGGCCGGATCGGCTTTGGAGCCTCTATTTTCGTCTAACCCGGCGGGCAGCGGGGACGAAATGACACACGGTACAGGCGCGAATGACGTCGCGATCGTGATCGTAACCTACAATTCCGCCCTGGAAATCGAAGCATGCCTAACTGCCGCCGTGCGCACCGGCGCGGCGATCTGGGTGGTAGACAACTATTCTCAGGACGATTCGGTTCAGCGGGTTCGGGCTTTCCCGGTACAGATCATAGCCAATACGGAGAATCGCGGGTTTGCCGCCGCCGTGAACCAGGGCGTCCAGGCTTCGGCGGCCCCATTCATCCTGCTGCTGAATCCAGACGCCGTTTTGGAGACTGGCATTGCAGCGCTGCGCAGCCAGTGCAATCTTCCCGGCGTAGCCGCCGCGGCTGGGATTCTGATAGGCGCTGACGGCGCTCCACAGCGTGGATTTACGGTGCGCCGCCTTCCCACCCCGCTCATGCTGATCTTCGAGAATGTCCTGCTAAACCGGGTTTGGCCGCGGAACCCGGTCAATTGGCGCTTCCGTTGCTTTGATTTCGATCTAACGGTAACTGCTCCGTGCGCCGTGGAGCAACCGGCTGGAGCGTTCTTTATGTTCCGCCGCGAAGATTGGGACAAGTTGGGTGGTTTCGACGAACAGTTCCGCCCGCTGTGGTTCGAAGATGTGGACTTTTGTGCCCGTTTACGGGGCGCGGGAAAGGAGATCCGGCTGGTCCCGGACGCAGTGGCGAAACATACGGGAGCTCACTCTATCCTCAACATGGCGCTGGAGATGCGCCAAATTTACTGGTATGGTAATCTTCTTAGGTATTCGTCAAAACACTATCCGGCTCTTGATAGGAAGCTGGTTTGTTGTTCCGTTGTGATTGGTTCTGTGCTGCGGTTCTGCGGTGGTGTGTTTCGTGGCGCTGGCTCCGCGAAACAGTGGCGGACTCACAGATGCGTGGTGAGCTTGGCGATCCGCTGCTTTCAAGGATTGCCGGGATGGGATGCGGTGTTAAAAGCGCCGGAGCGCCGGTAAAGAGATGACGATTGGAATGGGCGGGCTCGGGAGAGCCCGGGTTCGAATTCATGGCGAATAGCGATTCCGTCTCCGTAACGATCGTTACTTACAACAGCGGCCGTTTCATCAAGCGATGTCTCGAGTCGGTTCTCGATCAGAAGTATCCCTTTCAGGACATCATCGTCATCGACAACTGCTCGACGGACGGGACAACGGACATCCTGGAGCCCTTCGAGGACCGGGTTCGCATCATCTATAACGACGAGAATATCGGTTTCGCGGCGGCGCAGAACCAAGCGATTGGACTATCGGATTCGGACTGGGTTTTGACGCTGAATCCGGATGTGCTGCTGCTGCCCGATTTCATTGAGGCGCTGGTGCATGCCGGAAACCTGGACATCCGTGTCGGTACGGTGTGCGGCAAGCTGCTGACCATGAGTTCCGGCTTCGATTTCCCGGAGAAGCCCGTTGTCGATTCCACCGGCATTTACTTCACCCCTACGCTCCGCCACCTCGACCGGGGGAGTCTGGAGATCGATAACGGCCATTACCGGCAGTATGAATATGTGTTTGGCGCGACGGCGGCGGCCGCACTCTACCGGCGGGAGATGATCGACGATATTTCTATCTTTGGTGAGTTCTTCGATTCAGATTTTTTTGTGTACCGCGAGGATGCCGATGTAGCCTGGCGCGCGCAGCTTTTGGGCTGGCGCTGCATGTATGCGCCATATGCCCGCGGCTATCATGTCCGCAAAGCCCTTCCGGGCAATCGCCGCGCGCTTCCTCCGGAAATCAACATGCATTCGGTGAAAAACCGGTTCCTGTTGAGGATGAAGAACATCTCAGGGGATCTGTACCGGCGCAACTGGGTTCAGATTACGGGCCGGGATCTGGTTGTGGTGGCCTGCTGCCTCCTGTGGGAGCACAGTTCACTGAAGGCCTTCTGGTTTCTGGCCACAAATTATAAACGCGTACTCGCAAAGCGGCGCGTGATCCTGCAGCGGCAGCGTGCCGACGACGGCTATATAGCGAGTTGGTTCAATTTCAAGCCGGTTTCGAAGCCCGCGCCCGCCAAGTTTGCCGTCATGCCGTCCCCTCCCAAGCCGACGCGCAAGTAAGCTCCGGAAATGCGCATTGCCCTTCTCGGTACCCGGGGCATACCTGCCAACTACGGCGGCTTCGAGACGTTTGCGGAAGAGCTTTCGACCCGATTGGCGGCGCACGGACATCATGTAGCGGTGTACTGCCGGGAACGCCATTCCGCCCCCACCTTTCGCGGCGTCGAGCTCCGGTACCTGCCCACGCTCCGGAATAAGTACCTTGACACTCTGGCGCACACCTTTCTTTCCACGGCGCATTTGCTGCTTCACCGCGCCGATGTTGCCCTGTATTGTAATGCCGCCAATGCACTCTTTACG
>JALYXI010000359.1 GCA_030947245.1 Acidobacteriota bacterium | reverse complement strand
AGACCGGCATGAAGGAGGAGGGAAACGGAATACGGCGCGGTGGGGAGCCCCTTGCCGGTGATGCGCAAATGCACCGGTTACAGTCCTACTGGCTTGTGCCCGAACCCGTTCAACGGAGCCAATTGCTTCATTCTAGTGGTCTCCTTCATTCGCGGAACATACTCATTAAGAAAGCTGCTCAGCTGCTTCAGCCGGTCCGCTTCCGACCGGTTCCGCAGCATCACGCTTTGGAAATCAAGGTCGTCCACTGCCTGGGCGAGTTGAAAGCTCAATTGCGGATCGCTAAGAACCGGTTCCGCAAACGCGCGGCCCTCTCCTGCGGCCAGTAAACCGCGGTAATGTTCCAGTGCTTCGTCGCGCAACTCGGCGGGCGCGGGACCAGGCTCCTCATCATCGAAGAATTCAACCTCGCCGCGCAGGTAAGCCTTTTCCTGGTTGAGGGTCGTGATTTCAAACCGCCGCGAACCGCGCGTGACAATGTCCATGCGCCCGTCCGGATACTTCGTGAGCACCTTGTCTACTATGACGGTGCAACCCGCGTTTACGATTCCATCCTTATTTGCCAGCACCACGCCGAATTCCGACGCCTGGGCGATGGCCTCGCTCACCATCTCCTTGTACCGTTCTTCGAAGATGTGCAGCGGAAGCTGTGTGCGGGGAAAAACCACCAATTGCAACGGGAATAGTGGCAGCAGCCTCGCCATCATCCCAATATAACGGGTAGCTGGCGGTCCAGAAGCGCGAGTGTCAGAATCTATACATCCGTCATTTCTCTTGCCGGATTCTAATATGATCGCCTTGTGCTTCTGACCGGAAAGGTAGTACTCATCACCGGTGCTTCGCGAGGCATTGGCGCTGCTTGCGCAGAATCGTTTGGCCGCCGCGGAGCGCAGCTTTCGCTCGCGGCTCGCTCACCCATTTCGCAACCAGGCGCCCTCTCCACCCAGGCCGACCTCACGCTCCCGGAAGCTCGCGAAGCCTTGGTGCGCCGCACGCTGGACCACTACGGCCGCGTCGACATTCTCATAAACAACGCGGGTGATGGCCTTTATAGCCCCACGGAGTTGACCGGCCTCGATCAAGCCCGGCGGATGTTCGAACTGAACCTGTTTGCCGCTGTCGGCATGGTACAACTCGTGTGCCCTGGAATGCGGGCTCAACGTTCCGGAACCATCGTCAACGTTACCTCCATCGCCGCCGCAATCCCGTTGCCCTGGATGACGCTGTACTCCGCGTCCAAGGCCGCACTCAGTTCCGTCACCCGCGGTCTCCGGCGCGAACTCCGCGGTTCCCGGATCAAGATTATGGAAGTGCAGCCCGGTTATGTCCTGACTGAATTTCAGGATCATGCCGCGGGACAGCCCCCGCCCGGTGTCTTGAAACACCGTCATCGCGCCATCACTGCCGCCCGGTGCGGCGAGGCGATTGCCCGCGGGGTGGAACGAGGCGCCCGTACGGTAGTCACGCCTCCATCGGGATGGTTCGCGATCGCGCTCGAGAGGGTGCTTCCTTCGGTGATAGACTCGGCGCTAGGCCGCATCAACGAATGATTTTGAAATTGAAACAAACGCCCGGCATCTTCCTAACCGGCTTCATGGCTTCCGGCAAGACCACCATCGGCAAGCTGCTC
The DNA here is from genome assembly GCA_030947245.1 of Acidobacteriota bacterium. Taxonomy (GTDB): domain Bacteria; phylum Acidobacteriota; class Terriglobia; order Bryobacterales; family Bryobacteraceae; genus JALYXI01. The sequence goes on along the minus strand of JALYXI010000359.1, from coordinate 7,566 downwards.
GCCGAACGCATCGGATGGCAGTTTACCGACCTCGATCAGGATATCGAAACCTCCGAACAGGCTCCCATCGGCGCCATCTTCGCCACTCAGGGCGAAGCCGAATTCCGCCGCATTGAAACAGAAGCTCTACGCTGGCGCATCAGGAAAATTCGCGCAGGCTGTGCCGCCGTGGTCGCTTTAGGAGGCGGTACCTATGCTCAGCCGGAGAATGCCGAACTGATTGAACATAGCGGTGTCGTGCTGTGGCTCGATTGCCCATTCGATATCGTGGAGCGCCGGGTACTGCGTAACGGCCATCGCCCTCTCGCGCGAGATCCCGCCCTGCTTCGCCAGCTCTATGAAGACCGCCAGGCCGCCTACTCACGCGCCCCGTTCCACATCTCCGTAGAGGATGAAAACACCGAGCACAGCATCGAATAGATCTTCGCTCTGCCGTTCTTCCACCCATGAAAGAGCGCCTGCTCCGGGAACACGCGCTCGCAGTCTACCAAGCCGGCGTTCGCGCGGCTGATCCCGCCACGGCCGTTCGCGCGCACTGGAACATCAATCCCCGGGATTACCGCAACATCTACGTCGTCGGTGCGGGCAAGGCCGGTGCTCCAATGGCGCAGGAAGCGGAACGGCAGCTTGGGAGCCGGGTCACGGCCGGGCTGGTGAACGTGAAGTACGGCCATGGGGCGAAGCTGCAGCGGATCGAGTTGAATGAATGCGGGCATCCCATCCCCGATTCCGCCGGCATGCGCGGGGCCGAACGCATCGCCGGAATCGCCGCCGGCGCGCGGGAGGGCGATCTGGTGTTGTGCATGATTTCAGGCGGTGCTTCTGCACTGCTGCCGCTTCCCGTCGAAGGCGTCACCCTCGAACAGACGCAGGATTTGACCGGAAAGCTCCTCGCGGCCGGCGCCACCATTCACCAGATGAATACCGTCCGCAAGCACCTGTCCCGTATTAAAGGCGGCCAGCTCGCAGCGCTGGCTTACCCTGCCCGAACGGTAGCCCTGATTCTGTCTGACGTGATCGGTGACAATCTCGAAGTGATCGGCTCCGGCCCGACTGCGCCTGATCCATCCACGGTTGACGACGCCCGCGCACTCCTCCATCGCTTCGGCATTCGCAGCAGCGTGGAGGAGCATCTTCGCGAAACACCCAAACATGTCCAGGCTGAGAACATTATTATCGGAAGCAATCGCCTGGCGCTCGAAGCCGCTGGGGAACAGGCCCGCTCGCTTGGCTACACGGCCCTTCTGTTGGGAAGCACGATGCAAGGCGAAACGCGCGACGTAGCGGGCATTCACGCCAGTATCGCCCGCGAGGTTCGGGAATGGGGCCACCCGGTAAAGCCGCCAGCTTGCTTAATTTCCGGCGGCGAAACTACCGTTACCGTTCGCGGGCCGGGAAAAGGAGGCCGTAATCAGGAGTTTGCTTTGGCAGCCGCGCTCGGCATTGCCGGGCTTCCAGACACAGTGATTCTCAGTTGCGGTACCGATGGAACCGATGGACCTACGGATGCCGCGGGCGGAATTGTAGACGGCGCGACCGCGGACAACGAAGCACAACTCTATCTGGATCGAAATGATTCCTATGCCTATCTCGAATCGCACGGAGGCCTTGTAATCACCGGCCCCACGCTGACGAATGTCATGGACATTCACATAGCAATGATCGGTTGACCACCCGTTCAGGCGCTACACTCTAGGCTGAATGACCGGCTTATGATCTATGCGGCCTTGCTATTGTTTGTCCCTATCTCGCTCGCTCTGGCCTATTGGTTCCACGTAGCTCCGCTCTGGATTTTTGCCGCCGGGGCTGCGGCGATTATCCCTCTGGCGGAATGGATCCGCCGCGCCACCGATCAACTGGCGAATCGTGCCGGCCCCGCAATCGGCGGGCTGCTGAACATCACATTCGGGAGTGTCGCGGAGTTGACGCTGGCCTTGTTTGTCCTGGCGAAGGGACACACCGACATTGTGAAAGCGCAGATCACCGGGTCCCTGATCGGCACCAGCCTCCTCGGGCTGGGCATAGCGATTATTGCGGGCGGCTGGAAACGAGAGAAACAGACCTTCTTGCGTGAAAGAGCGGGATTAATGGGCAGCCTGCTCATCTTGTCCGTGATTGCGCTTCTGGTTCCCGCGTTCTTCAACTATACCGAGCGTGGACTGTTTGCCGGCGGGACCAGAAATCCCGGAGCCCTGGATGAGAAACTTAGTATCTGCGTCTCGGTCGTGCTCATCGTGGTCTATCTCGCAAATCTTGTTTATACGTTAGTCACGCATCGCGATGTGTTCTCTGCCCGCAAAGTAGACAAAAAGCAAGAGGAGCCCAGCTGGCCGCTCTGGAAATCGTTAGGGGTGCTATTTGCCGCAACGGCCGTTGTGGCTTTAGAGTCAGATTTGATCTCCGGCAGTTTGGAAGGTACGGCGGGTCAATTGGGACTGACGCCGTTGTTCCTGGGCGTGATCGTGCTTGCTTTGATCGGCAATGCAGCGGACATCATGGCGGCAACTTACTTTGCGCGCCAGGACAATATGGGTCTTGTCATGGGAATCTGCGTAGGCTCCACGGTTCAAGTCGCCTTGGTCCTTGCTCCGGTGCTGGTAATCATTTCCTACTTCCTGGGCCATCCCATGAATCTGGTGTTCACGAACCCGCTGGAGCTGATCGCAGTGGCGGGCGCCGTATTCGCGGTAAACTCCATCGCGGCGGATGGCCAAACAACTTGGTTCGAAGGCGTGCTGCTGGTTGCGGTCTATTTGTTATTTGGACTCGCTTTCTTCTTCGCGACGCCGTGAGCCAGGCGCCCAGTTAAGGCGGAGTGCGAGAGCTGTTATGACATCGCCGCTTGCAGCATGGCGCGCGCATAGCCGACGTTATAGGCGATCGACGCGTAACCGCCAGCACCCGGATAGCCGGGAATGGGGCCGCGCTCGGCATCATAATCCAGGCGGCGGGGGTGTTCGGGGTAGATGAGGTGGCTGTATTTGTTCTTCACCAACTCCTTCATGATTGCGAACATGTTGTTCACGCCCTCATCGATCCAAACTTCGCGGTAACGCTCATAGGGTTTGATGACCTGAACGTTGCGGTAATGCACGTGATTAATGCGATCGCGCGATGCGAAATACCGGCACACCTCGACCGGATCTTCGCCCATCTCACGCGTGACGCCGCAATCGAAAGTGATTCCATTGAACGGGCTATCGACAAGGGCGATGAGCTTCTTCCATCCCGCCACGCTGCCCATAATCTGCTGCGAGCCCCGGCTGATTGGCGCTGGAGGATCGTTCGGGTGCAACGCCAGGCGGACGTTGGCCTTTTCGGCGGTGGGAACCACGGCCTTCAAAAAATAAGTGATGTTGTTCCACATCTCATTCAGGTCGTGAGCCCCCTCGTTCGGGAGGGGAGGGAGATCTTTGAACTTCATTCCCTTTTCCGCGGAACGAGTCTGATATTGCTGGCTGGCGGTCTGGGCGAGTTCGTAATCGAATCCGGTCCAGCCCGAACTGCCACGAGCAGTATCTATCTCTTCAAAATACCCTTCCATCGCGCGATGGGCGTAAAAATTGTATTCGACAACAGGCAGGCCGGTTTTGCCCGCCGCAACGATGGACTGTTTGACCTTCTCGATGTCCTCATCGCGCTTGTTTCCCGTTTTGCCATAAATGATGTCCGGAGAAAGACCGATCATCAGGTTACTCACTTCGATGCCGGCCGCTTTCCAGGGCTCCATGAGAGCCGTGAGGACTTGCTCTGTCCACGGCAAAGCGCCAGGGCCGCCGCTGAGCACGTGATCGACGCCGAGTTGCTTGATACGGCGCACAGCGGCGCTCCGGTCCACCTTGCCCGATCCCTGGCCCGCACCGCCGCCCCCGTCCGCCATTCCAACTGCGATCTTCGGGGTGTCCTTGCCTTCCTTGGGAGCCGGCGGGATTTGTGCGGCGGACAGCTGAGCAGCGGACAACACGTGGGCAGCTAACGGAGAAAGTGCGCCGGCGCCGGCCGCCTGAATTGCTCTTCGGCGGGTAATGCTCATTGTTCCTTCCCTTCCTTTGCGTGCAGTTCCTCAAGCTTTTTCTTCAAATACTCCTGGTACTCGGCGCGCAGCTTAGGATCGTGCGGGGAGCCGTATATCTCACTGGACTTGTACTTACTCGTTTCATGCAAGAACTTGTCCTGCGTCCACTGATCATGAATATGGAGTTCGTCGGCTTTAGCCAGGATCTTGCCCACCAATTGCGGCGGAACGAAATAGACGCCCTCGCGGTCGCCGAACACCACGTCGCCCGGCAGTACGGTGGCGTTGCCGATCCGTATCGGTACATTGATCCCCGTGATCATCACCTCCTGTGAAATTGGAGTAGGATGCACGCCGCGGTAATACGCGCCCATGGGAATCGGGAAGATGCCTTCCAGGTCGCGGATCGCGCCATCCACTACCATGCCCTTGTGGGTTACAGCGTAGATGTACGTCGCCAGGTTATCGCCCACGAACGTGCCGCCTTCGATCTTCCCAAAAATATCGGCCACCAAAACATCGCCCTCTTGCAGCATATCGATGACGCGCTGGTTGCCGGGATTGATCACCCCCTTTGCGCGCGCATCCGCTTCGTTGGGTCCCTTGATATCGGGGCGCGTAGGCATGAACTGCACCGTCACCGCGCGGCCGATGAGCTTCTTTTCCGGGTGCAGAATTCGAAAATCACCCTCGTACTGGTTGCGGTAACCCTCTCCCGGCAGCACCGACCACACTTCTTCGGCTGACAAGCCATCCATCTTTTTCAGAAGCTTGTCGGCAACCTTCGGCCTTCCATCAGGGAAGCGGTCTCCCTCGAATTTCCCCGTATATTTGATGAGCTGATCGCGCGTAAGCGTGGCTACCTGCGCGGGCGCCGAAGCGCACGCCGCGAAGAACAGGAGACCAGCAAGATTTCGATTCATGCGAAATACTTTATCGCATTGCCGCGATCTGTGAACAAAGCGGCTCCGAGTTTGAATGCCGATTTTCAGTTAAGAGCTTCCTACTTCGAGTAGGCTCGGTAAGCAGCGGCGATGTTCGCTGTCTTCTCATCGCCGGGGTGGATGATCACGCGATAGCGGAAACGGAGCGTGTCCCCGGGATTGATCGTCATGGAACCGTCGGCCGATTTATCCTTGGTGAAGTCTTTCACCCCGAAGATATTTGCCGCAAACAAGCCGTAGGCGCGCGTGTGCCAGTACGTGGGGTGGCGCGGATTTGCAGGATGGTCAAGAATCGCGATACCGACTTTTTCACCTTCCAGCTCGCCGTGGTAATCCATCCAGTCGGATCGCTTGCCCCAGCACTCAGCCTCGCCTCTTCCGCCTTCCGCATTCACCATAGTCCCGGTGCGCGGGGGCGAGGGGAGCGACTTCCTGTCCTTTTCTTCGAGACCGGCAGCAAGGCGAATCGCAAACACGCCGTCTTTGTTGTCGCCGAAAGTGACTTTTGTGAGGGGCGTCAGGATGAAGTCGAAATCCATCCGGCGATCGCCGCTGCCTGAGTAGAACGTCATAGTGCGCTTTTCGGTCATGATCGGCTTGCCATCAGGATCCTGCCAGTCCATTGTGGCTACGATAACGCCGGAATCCTTTCCGCTGGTGACGCTGTCAATCGATTTCACCACGATGAATCCGCGATTCGGCGTCTTGTACGACCTTTCGTTGTTCCAGAAGTCCAAACCGTTCACGTCACTATGGGCGAACCAAAGGCCGCGGTGATGCGGGTGATCGGTGCTCTCCCCTTCGATTTTTTCCATCGGGTAATGGCGCGTGACAATGGTTCCGCTAGCGGCCCGGAGCGGATGCAGGTAAGGATGCCCGGTCTCCGGTCCGTAGAAAAATGTGGTGAAGGGCTGGCCGTCTATCGCGACCGTAACCTGATTGGCGCCTTTCTCGATTTTGACCTGAGCGCTAAGGGGAAAAATGCCGAACAGGAGTGCTAGAATGGCGCGTTTCATCGTTCGTTCACTCCAGTATAGGACTGAGCGCGCTGCGCGCCTGCCGCACCAGTTGCTCAGCCTCTTGCGAAGTCTTCGCGGTTGCCGTGAGATGCCCCATTTTTCTTCCGGGCCGTGGTTCCAGCTTTCCATACAGATGCAGTTTGATCTCCGGATTTTCGCAGGCGGCGATCCAATCGGGCTCGCCCTGGTCCCACAGGCCGCCGAGGAGATTCGCCATGGCGGCGGGCCGCAGGATTTCTGTCGAACCTAACGGCAGACCGCACACCGCGCGCAACTGCTGTTCGAACTGGCTGGTAACGCAGGAATCGATGGTCAAATGGCCCGAATTGTGCGGCCGGGGCGCCAATTCGTTGATCACGAGTTTGCCGGATTTCGTAAGAAAGAACTCCACGCAAAGCACGCCTACGACGTTCAACTGCTCCATAACCGCGTGCGCGATCCGGATAGCCTCCGTTTGCGGGAACGGCGCGACGCTGACATCCAGAATGCCGTCCGCATGCACATTGCGTGATGGCGCGTAGTGCACGATAGTCCCATCCGCCGCACGCGCAGAGACTACGGACAATTCACATTCGAAATCGACGCGGCGCTCCGCGACGGCTTCCTGGCCGTTCATCGCTTGCCACGCGAGATCGAATCCGGCGGGAGTGTCCATCCTGAACTGGCCCTTTCCGTCGTAACCGAATCCGGCGGTTTTCAGAATCGCAGGCGTTTCGAATCCATCCAAATCCGAGCGGCTTCGGACGGCACGGAATTCCGTTACCGGAAAGCCATGTTTCGCCAGCCACATCTTCTCCCGCAAGCGATGCTGCGTGATGTGAAGCACTTCGCCCGAAGGCCGAACCGGCGCAGCCCGTTCGACCGCCCGCGCCGTTGCCGCGGGAACGTTCTCGAACTCGAACGTTACCACGTCAACCTTCGCCGCAAAGGCGCGAACGGCGTCCAGATCGTCGTAAGAAGCCGTCACTTCAACATCCGCCACTTGGCCGGTCGGGGTGTCTTCATCCGGAGAAAACGTGTGGACCCGGTAACCCATACGGCGCGCTGCAATCGCGAACATGCGCCCTAACTGGCCGCTTCCCAAAACTCCTACGGTTGCGCCAGGAAGAACGGGGAAGCTCAATCGAGTTGCTCGTGTTCCACTTTCTGGGCCTGCGCCGCCCGGAATACTTGGAGCTTCGCGCGCAATTCCGGCCGGGTATTCGCCAGAATCTGAATCGCAAACAGCGCCGCGTTTTTCGCGCCCGCCGAACCGATCGCGAGCGTCGCCACGGGGATGCCCGCCGGCATTTGAACGATGGACAGGAGTGAATCGATACCGCGAAGCACCCGGCTTTCAACGGGCACGCCCAGCACCGGTACAAGCGTATGCGCGGCCGTCATGCCGGGCAGATGCGCCGCTCCTCCCGCCCCGGCGATAATCACTTCAATGCCGCGCGATTCAGCGCTGCTCGCAAACTCAGCCATGCGGCCGGGAGTCCGATGGGCCGAAACCACCAGTTTTTCGAATGGCACATCGAACTCCTCTAACAGTTCCGCCGCGCCGCGCATGGTCTCCCAATCGGAACCGCTGCCCATGATGACGGCG
>JALYXI010000307.1 GCA_030947245.1 Acidobacteriota bacterium | reverse complement strand
GGTCACTCCCTTGCCCCGCGCGCCTAAGGGAGTACGCGTGACTCTCCCCCTTCTCAAGGGGAAGGGCCGGCCGGGGCCGCGGTGCCCGAACACCCAAACGCCGTATGACCTCATATTTGATTGACGTCAACGTTTGGCTCGTCATGACGTGGGATTACACGACAGCGCCTCCTGATGGCACGGCTCGGCAACCGGCCTGACACTCGTATTTAACCGGCTCACCGTGCTTGGCTTCCTCCGCCTGCTCACCAGTTCCAGCGTTATGGGTGATAGCACAGTCACCATTAAGGACGCTCTTGGGCTGTATGAGCGATGGCTGCAGGATGCACGTGTGGAGTTTCGGCACGAACCTCGGGGACAGGCGGGCTGTTTCGATTGGCACTTTCTCCAGTGGCGAATATGCCGGCGACAAAAGCGATAACCGATTGCTATCTGATTAGTTTTGCCGAGGCAATTGGAGCGGGATTGGTGACATTCGATAAACAATTGGCGAAGCTCGCCATAAAAAGAGCCGTCACCGTGGAACTGTTGCCCTCGGCATGACGAGCGCAATAATTGAGAATGGCCGAAGCCGTTGTTCGTGACCCCGACATCATGCACGGTATCCCGGTATTTCGCGGGACCCGAGTGCCGTTCCAGACCCCTTTCGATTATCTGGAAGGCGGAGAGACGATGGAAGACTTTCTTGAAGGAATCCCAACCGTCTCCCGCGACCTGGCAGTTCAAGTACTCGAACGTGCCAAGCACCTGCTTCTTGCCCGAAGCTGATGCGTCTTTTGCTCGATGAATGCATCGATGAGCGACTGCGATTCTCGTTTGCCGGACACGATTGTCAAACGGCTCGCTACGCGGGTCTTGCAGGCCTCAAGAACGGCGAACTCGCAACCGGCTTCGCGATTTGAGGCAATTGCTTCCACGGCTCTGTCTGCTATCTCGTCAATCACGCCGGGTGCGGTCGCGAGAGTTCCACCAACTGCTCGAAGTCCAAATCCAATCGTCTAAACTGGCAAGTGTCCCGCAAATCCCTAATCGCCGCCGTATTGGGTCTGGCCGCCTTGTCCGGTTCCGGCTTCGCCAAGAAACAGAAACAATCCAAGCCGTCCCAGGCCCCCGTCGCGCCGTTCCATCACCCTGTCGGCACAGAGCCTCTCGCCGGAATGCCGGTCCTGCTGGATCCAAAAGATCTCTACGCGGCCGACCGTCCCAACGCGTTCAGCCCGATCGTCAAGAACTTCCCTTCGCGCGTCTATGTTCCCAACAGCGGCAGCAACACTGTGGACGTGATCGATCCCGCCACCTACAAAGTGATCGATCATTTCGATGTAGGCAAGCAGCCCCAGCACGTCACCCCTTCCTGGGATCTGAAGACCCTTTGGGTTCTGAATGATTTAGGCAACAGCCTTACCAAAATCGATCCCATGACCGGCAAGAAAGGCGAGACCGTCCCCGTTGACGATCCATACAATATGTACTACACGCCCGACGGCAAATACGCCATGGTAGTCGCCGAAGCGCGCGCCCGCCTCGACTTCCGCGATCCCGCCACCATGAAACTCATCACCTCTGTCCCCGTCCCCTGCAAAGGCGTCGATCACGTCGATTTCTCTCCCCATGGCCGTTACCTTCTCGCAAGCTGCGAATTCTCCGGCAAAATCGTCAAGGTAGATATTCAGGACAAAAAAGTCGCCGGCCTGCTCCCGCTGGGTAGCCGCCGCGCTATGCCGCAGGACGTTAAACTTTCGCCCGACGGCAAGACCTGGTACGTCGCCGACATGATGAGCGATGGCGTCTTCCTCATCGATGGCGACAACCTGAAAGTAATCAGCTTCATGCGCACGGGAAAAGGTGCGCACGGTCTGTACGTCAGCCGCGATTCCAAGTCGCTTTACGTCTCCAACCGCAGCGAGGGGAGTGTCTCCGTGATCGATTTCGCTACGCGCAAGGTCGTCCATACCTGGCGCATTCCAGGCGGCGGCAGCCCGGATATGGGCGGCGTTTCAGCCGACGGCAAGGTCCTCTGGCTCGCCGGCCGCTGGCATTCCGAGGTCTACGCCATCAGCACCGAAGATGGAAAACTGCTCGCCAAGGTTCCAGTTGGCAAGGGGCCTCACGGGCTCTGCGTCTACCCTCAGCCGGGCCGCTATTCGCTGGGCCACACCGGCATCTTTCGCTAGCGGCTTTGAGCGGCAATCTTCCGAGCCACTGCTTTGCGGTCAATCTCCACGCCGGCTTTCCAAATTTTTACGATGTCGCGTGTGGCCGCGATATTCTCAACTGGGTTGCCCCGCACCAACAGAAGATCGGCTCTTCGCCCCGGCTCGATGCGGCCCCGGTCGATCAGCCCAAACTGCTTTGCTGGTTCCGAAGTGGCCGCACGCAAAACTTCTTCATTGCTCAGGCCGCATTCGACAAGCAGAGTAAGCTCCTGGTGCAGGCTGGCGCCATAACCGGTGCTGGGGTTGGGCGAATCGGTCCCAGCCAGAATCGGCAAGCCCGCATCGTGCAGTGCGCGTACCGCTCGCACTGCATATTCGTAGTGGGTCCCCGCTGTCTGCTTCTCCGGAAATCGCGATTTCAGAATCTTGATATTCCAGGCCAGCAGATACGGAGCGAACCGTTCATCATTCGCTAGCGCTTCACCGGTAGGCCTGCCACAAGCCGCGGCAACCACCGTCAGCGTGGGCGTGAATACCATGTGCGTCGCCTTCGCAATGCGCACGAACTCCGCGGAAATCGGCGAGTCCGCGAAGATATGCTCCACGCCATCCACCCCGGCCTTCATCTCCGCCAAGCCTTCCGCCTGCACCCCTTCATGCGCCACGGCCAGCCTGTTCCTGCGATGCGCCGCTGCCACGACGTCCCTCAGTTGCTGTTCCGTCAGTGTCGGGAATGCGTGTTCGTACATAATCTTCAGGTAGTCCGACCCTTCCTGGAACCGCGTATCCACGAACTTCTGAACGTCATCGCCAGGCTTAAGCACCGCCATGGGGACTCCAAACTCCGTCGGATGGCCGCCCGGAACCGTCACTCCGGTCGCCGATGTGCGAAAGTCAGCCGCATTGGGGAACTCGCCGCGCTCGATTGCCCGTTCCAACGGAACCAGCGTCTTCGGGTCCCCCCACATGTCCAGTTCGGTAGTCACCCCCAGCGCCGCGGCCTGTTCCAGCGATTCCTCCCCTGAGATGTGAACGTGCGCGTCAATCAAACCCGGAAGCAGCGTCTGGCCGGTAGGCTCACCTTTCGCCGGAGCCATCTCGCGAATCATTCCGCCCTCTACTGTGACCAACTGATTCCTCAGCAGGTGAAAGCCATCGAACACGTCTACATTCGAAACCACGAACCGTCCGTGCGCCTGTTCCACATCGGCGGCCAAAGGCGTAAGGATCGCGGCGAAGAACAAGTTCCGGACCAGCATGCCTTAATCTAACGCGTCCACAGGGCCCTTCCCCGGTAGTAGTATGCTGGAAAAGAAGCCTCCGAGGTTGACCGAAATGACATCTAAACTCCGCAATCTGGCTCTATCCGCCGCCGCTGTTTTTCTCTTCGCATTTTCCGCTTCCGCGCAGGTTTCCGCGCTGGAAGGAACCGTTAAGGGCGATGACGGCCAGCCCATCAAAGGGGCGGTCGTCAAAATCGAGCGTAAGGACATCAAAGGCAATTACCCCGTAAAGACCGACAAGAAAGGCCATTATGGCCACTACGGTCTCCCGCTTGGCACCTACAAGGTCAGCGTTGAGGTGGATGGCCAGGTCCGGGATTCGGTAGACAACGTTCGTACGAAGCTAGGCGATCCCACCCCGATTGACTTCAATCTGCAGAACCAGAAGAAAGAACAGCAGGCTATGGCGAAGGCCGCTGAAACCGGCACGCTCACCAAAGAGCAGACTCAGAAAATGACTCCGGAACAGCGCGCCGCGATTGAAAAAGCCTCCAAAGCCCGTGAAGCCGACATTGCGAAGAATAAAGCTCTCAATGACGCCTACAGCGCAGGCAAGGATGCCCTTGCGGCCAAGCAGTACGATGTCGCGGTCGATAATTTCAATAAAGCGAACGAGATGGATCCCAAGCAGAATGTCATTTGGGCTCAGCTCGCCGAAGCGTATATGGGCCAAGCGGCTTCAAAGACCGGAGCGGAGCAGGATGCGCCTCGCCAAAAGGGCTTGGACGCTTATGCCAAAGCCATCGAGCTGAAGCCTGACGATCCGGCTCTCTACAACAATTACGCTCTCGCGCTGGTGAAAGCGAAAAAGGTGAACGAAGCCCAGGATGCGCTGAACAAAGCGGCTTCCTTCGATCCCCCTGGCGCCGTCCGCTACTACTACAACCTTGGCGCTGTGCTTGTGAACGCCAATCAAAATGACGCTGCCGCGGAAGCTTTCAAAAAGGCCATTGCCGCTTATGACCAGACGAAAGCAACCGGAGCCCCGCCTGCCGACATCACCAAGAATTACGCCGAAGCGAACTACCAGTTGGGCATTACCATGCTCTCGAAGGCAAACACCGATGCCAAAACCGGCAAAGTGACCCCCGTCGCGGGCACCGAAGAAGCTTTCAACCGCTACTTGGAACTGCAGCCCACCGGCCAGTTTGCCGACGCTGCGAAAGGCATGCTGCAGACCATCGGAGGAACCGTGGCCACCAATTACAAAAATCCGGATGCCGCGGCTGCGTCCAAAAAGAAACCCGTCAAGAAATAGTTTGTAATCAGGAGCCAGGAGCTCCTTTATGTTCCGGTTTATCTTTCAGTTCATCGCGCTTCTGATCTTCTTCGCTGTCGCGCGGCGCGTCCTTACCTGGGTGCTCAAACTGGTGATGACCACTGCTCGGACGAATGCTCAAACACCGTTCCGGGAACCTGAGCCGAGCGCTAACGGCGCGCTTCATTCCGCGGGAGAGCTCCACCAGGATCCCGTATGCGGCACCTTCGTTCCGGGTTCTTCCACTTGGAAGCGCACCGTCGGCGGGCGGGAAGTTTACTTCTGTTCTTCAAATTGCCGCGATCAGTTTCTGGTTTCCACGCGCGGCTAGAAACCGGGATGGGTCTTTTCTATCTGAGAGAGGAACTGGTCGCCGTTCGCGCTGCCTGGAAAACCGAGGGCCGCGCCGTAGTGTTCACCAACGGCTGCTACGATCTGCTGCACCCCGGCCACATCCGTCTGTTGGAACGCGCCCGCTCTCTCGGCGACGTTCTCATTCTGGCGCTCAACACGGATTCCAGCGTGCAACGCCTGAAAGGCCCGTCGCGCCCACTGCTCCCGCAACAAGAGCGCGCTGAAATCGCCTGCTCGCTCGAAGCCGTGGACGCAGTCACATTCTTCGATGAAGACACCCCCCGCGAGCTGATCTCGCAAGTGCTTCCCGACATCCTGATCAAAGGCGCGGATTGGGCGCACTTTATTGCCGGCCGAGAAGAAGTGGAAGCCGCGGGCGGTCAAGTGATGGCCCTTTCGCTCGAACCCGGCTACTCCACCACCGGCATCGTCGAAACCATCTTGCGCCGTTGATCTTCAATCCACGTGGTTCATCCTTCCATCCGAGACCTGTTCCTCCGTCTGAACCGCGACATCGCCTTCCAGGAAGCCGTCCGCCGCCTACCCGAACCGAGTAATCTGTCCGGGCTCACCACCACCGCCCGCGCTATCTATTCCGTCCTGCTCTGGCAGATCACAGAGCGCCCGCTGCTGATCGTTACGGACGGCAACAAGCAAGCCGAAGCGCTTTTCGAGGCCATCGAAGCCT
>JALYXI010000285.1 GCA_030947245.1 Acidobacteriota bacterium | reverse complement strand
TGACCGGGGCGGGCGCTGCGGCGGGGGGATTCATTCCGAGCGCTTTCAAGCTGGCCTTGCTGTTGGCTGCGACCGGGCTTGACGGAAATTGTGTCAGCACGGCATTGAACTCGCGCGCGGCTTCGTTCCGCTGGCCCAACTGGATCAGTGCGCGGCCTTTCATATAGTGCGCATCCGGGGTTTTCGGGTTAGTGGGAAACGCTTCCAGCACCTGATCGAAATCTTTCACCGCTTCGTCCAGCTTCTTCTGCGAATAGTGAATCTGGCCGATATTGAATTGTGCATTGGGGGCCAGATCCGTGGTCCGGTAAAACCGGAGGTAGTCTGCGAATTCATTGAGCGCCAAATCCGCATTGCCGCCGTCCATATCGCGCTTGGCATTCTGCCATAGCTGGGAAGCGGAGATGGGCGGACTTGCCGGGTCGGATTCAGGAGCGCGCGTGGAGGAGCTCAAGCCCGGCAGTGGGGCAGCCGCCGATGTGCTTGGCGGGGGAATGGCGGACAGCGCGTTCTTGATGTCGACGAGCTGCTGCTGCATCTTTGCCATGCGGGCATTCTGATCCGCCACTCCGGCCTGAACGGATTGTAGATCCTGAGCCATGCCGTCGATACGTGTACCGAGCGTGGCCATGGGCTGCAACACCTGCTTGCCCATATCGGAACCGCTCGCCTGAATCGCGCGCGCGAGGTCCGCGACAGAGCTGTTGGCCTTAGCCGATGAATCGAGCGATTGCTGCGCGAGAACCTGAATCTGCGACATCTTGCTGTCAATCGATTGCTGCAGCAAACGGACCTGCTCCTGCAATTGCGCGACATCGCGCTGAAGTAGGATGGTTTCCTTACTGGCCGCGCAGACTGGCACAGCCAATAAAACGCTAATAAGAGCCAGGCGGGTGAAATTCATATTATTTCCTTACTGACCTGCCGAGAAGTGTGCCCGGCGGTTGCGCTGATAACATTCTTCCGTGGCTTCGGTGCATTGCGGGCGCTCCTTGCCGTAGCTGACCGTCTTCAGGCGGTCGCCGTTCACACCAAGTTGCACCAGATACGCTTTGGTTGCAGAGGCGCGCTGATCCCCCAGCCCGAGATTGTATTCGGCGGAACCGCGTTCATCGCAGTGACCTTCGACGATGACGCTGCCCGTGGGGAAATCTGTGAAGATCTTCTTCAGCAGATCGGCATCTTTGTTCAGAGCATCACGAGCGTCCGGGCGGATCGTGTTGCCGTCATAATCGAAGAACGCGTCGGCAAGGTCGCTGCTCACCCTGGTTCCAAAAGTACCTGAAACTGAAGGGCCGGTATTGGCTGCCGCGGGGGAAGTCACATTCAGCGTGGTGCTGGCATTCACGGTACCGTTCGGGCCGGCAGCCGTCAAACGGTATGTGGTCACATCCGTTGGATTGACGCGCCGGTTTCCGTTACTCTGCACATCGCCGACACCATTATCGATTGAGATCGCATTCGCATTACTCACGGACCAGCGGAGCACGGCGGACTGGCCGCGTTCGATGGACGATGGCTCCACTGTGAAGGACAGGACTGCGGGTCTCAAGTTCTGATCAGGGGCAGGTTGTGACGGGGCAACCGGCGCCGCGTTGCTTGCGGTCTTGATCGGAACCTTCTTTTTGCAAGCACCCACGGTAATTGCGAGTGCCGCCGTTATGCAGATAATACCCAGCCTTCTATTTATGCGCATTTGTCCCTATATTCTCCGTATTGCTTATTGTAGGTATTTTTGCATTCCCGATGTGGTTATTTGCCCCAAACCGGGGAACGATTGTTTCCTGCGCTGGTCAGGCGCTGAAGTTGAGTGCCATCGGCCAGCATAGTCCAAATCTGGAAGGAACCGCTGCGGTTAGAGGTAAAGACCAAGTGGCGGCCATCGGGAGCCCAGCTCGGATTTTCATTCCGGCCGGCGTTGCTGGTTAGCTGATCGTATTCGCGCGTCGCGGTGTCCATTAGAAAGATGTTAAAGCCACCCGTGGCGTAGCCGCGGGTCCAGGCAAAAAGCAGATGCTGGCCATCCGGATGCCACGATGGATTCGAAGCTTCGCCCTCGCCATTCGTCAGCCGCTCCATGTCGGCGCCCTCAGTGTTCATGCGATAGATCTGCTGGTTTCCGGGACCCGCGACAAAGGCGATTGTGCCGCCCTTCGGATTCACTTTCGGCTCCACCTGAATGGCCTTTGAAACGGAGATACGGCGGAAGTTGGTGCCGTCCGTATTAGCGGCATAGATCTGCGCCAAGCCGCTCGCCGTGGAGGAGTAGAAAATTGTGTTTCCATCGGGGGAGAAGCTGGGTGTGGCGTTCATGGAAGCTTCCTGGTTGTAGAAGCGCAAGGGACGGCTGGAAACCGTGGAGATCAAGCTGAGCCGCGGAGTGCCGGAAGCATAGCTGGTGAAAGCCAGCTTCGTGCCGTCCGGCGAAACCGCGGGCATGATGGCCAGATTGCGAATGCTGGTGAGCTGTTTCTGATTCTGGCCGTCATAATCCATCTCCCAGATTTCTTTATGGCCAGTGCGGTCGGAAACGAAGTAGATGTGACTGCCCGCGAGCGATCCGCCGCCGAAGCGGGCGATGATATCGGCGGCGAACTCATGCGCCACTTTGCGCGCGCCAACTTCATCGGCTGAGCCGAAATAGCGCTTGCCGATAGCCTGGGCGCCTTCGGCAGTCTTCTGCGCCGTGTCGTAGAGGTAGCCGTAGAGAACCAGTTGCCCGCCCTGCACGGCGTTGTAGCCAAACGCGAGCCAATTGGCATTCACGGGAGAGCCCGCCCAATCCGCCAAAGCCATTCCCTGTCCGCTCGAAGGCTTTAGATCTTCCGGCCGCTGTGGATTCTGGAGCGGATAAAAGCTTTTCGAAACCATGTGGAAAAGACCTGAGCTCTCGAGATCGCTGAACAGGGTTCCATTGAAGGTATTCATCAGCGGTCCGGCGCCGCCGGTTCCGCGGAAGTCGGTCACCGCCAGATTGGGGATGGAGGCGCTCTTGGTGATCTGATCGCGGATGGAAACGTTCTGCGCAAACACCGATGCAGCCAGGAGCGAAAGAAGAATTACTTTACCTGAAACCATAGTTCTACCTGTGCGGAATTTTCCTGGAACCCGGAGGGCAACTGCGGAAGCGGGCTTGCTTCCAGGATGGCGCGCTGCGCGGAAGTATCGAGCGCATAGTTGCCGGAAGGCTGGGCGACACGAATGGCCTGCACTGTGCCGTCCCTCTGGATGGAAAAGGTCATCAAGACGCGGCGGCCATCGTTCGACATGCCGGCCGTGTTCCACTTTGCGGCAATCTGGCGGCGCATCAGGTCGGCATAATAGCCGAAGCGGCTGCCGAGTGTAGTGTTCTGGCCAAGGCCGACACCGCCCGCTCCCTGCATATCGAAGTTGGGCGATTTCAGCGCTTCCTGCGTGCGCGAGTACACCTGATTCTGACGCACGGGCTCAGGCTTATAGATGGCGCGGTTCGCCTGTTCAGGCGCGGGACGGCGCGGGGCGTTGCGGCTCGGGATGGGTATGGCGCGCGGGTCGGGCGGAGGCGCTTTCACAGCCTCTTTCTTCTTCGGGGGAGCTTGGGGCACGACGGACGTGGTATCCGTGGCAAGCCGGTTGACGCGGCCATCTTTTTTCGGGATCGGGATGGTGTGAGTGATGCTGATGCCAACAGACCCGGAGGACGCCGTCTTGTCGCCAAACGTCTCCACACGCGGAGTCAAGATGAAGCTGAGCAGGAACGCACCGGCGATCCCGATATGCGCGGCGACCGAACCGGCCAGAGGCTTGCCGAGAGGCTCGCGCTCATCGAGAATCGCCGCATGCGGCATGTCAGCGTGCCTTCTCTTCCGGCTGCGTCACCACGTTCACGCCGATCCGGGCATCGCCGAGTACCGACATTACCTGGGCAATTTGGTCCCACGGGGTTTCCTTGTCGGCGCGCAAATAGACTCCATTTTTGATATCGTACTTATCGCGAATCTGTTGCGCCAGCCTGTGGATATTCATTTCCTCTTTGCTCAGGAACACGGAGCCGGTCTTAGTGATGGTGATGATAGGCAGTTCTTTCGTGGTTTCTTTGACGGATTGAGTCTTCGGCACGTCTACTTCGACTCCGAATTCCATTACATGCGCGGTGATCATGAATATGATCAGCAATACCAGAAGGACATCGACAAATGGCGTCACGTTGATTTCGGCAAGCGAAGAGCCCGCGCGCCTGCCACGGTTGCCCGATTGAAGAGAAAATGCCATGCGCTAATCTCCGAAGCTGCGTTCGGAAAGGTTCATGAATTCAAGGCCAAAGTCGTCCAGGCGCGCGCCCATTTCGCGGATGGTCGCGCCAAAATAGTTGTACGCAATATACGCGGGAATAGCGGCGGCAAGGCCTACGGCGGTGGCGATGAGGGCTTCGGAGATGCCGGGCGCCACGGCGCGCAGGCTGACCGCGCCCTGTTCGCCCAACCCATGAAACGACCGGATGATGCCGACCACAGTACCGAATAAGCCGATAAACGGGCTGACGCTGGCGGTGGTGGCGAGCCAGCTCATATTCTGTTCGTATCGGGCGACCTCTTCATTGGCGGCTAGCTGCAGCGTACGTTCGAGCGCGAGCTTGTTGGTCATGGTGCCGCGAGTCTTCACCTGACGGCTGATCTCTTCGTAACCGAATTCAAACACTCCCACCAGCGGCGCGGGACGGAACTGCTCGCTCGCCACCATCATGGCTTCGAGGCCGGTGGCCTTTCGGAAAGCGCGCAAAAAACGGGCATCCGCCACGCGGGCCTGCCGCAGCGTGCTCCATTTCGAAAAGATGACGGTCCAGGACAGGACCGAAAAGACGATCAAAAGAGCAATGACGCCCAGCGAAAGGGGCGACATGCCGCCCACCATTTCTTTAAAACTTACCTGCGCCAGCGGTAGTGCAAAACCGGACACCCGTACCGCGAAAAACGTCAATGCTTCTCCTTGTCCCGACTCTAACATAAGACTCGATTTACACTCGAAAAGTCGGGTGCTTGAACCAAATCAATCACAAATGTTCCCGGTCCGGGCCGCGCCGCGGGTTGCTTTCTTCACGGACTGCTTCTATGAGGTGAACGGCGTGGCGCTCACCAGCCGCGAACTGGACCGCTTTGCGCACGAACGCGGTCTTCCCTTCTTTAGCTTGCACGTGGGTCCGAAGACCACCGTTCGCCGGGATGGCGAGCATACCACTATGGAGTTGAAACGCAGCCCGGTGTGCATGCCGCTCGATGCCGGAATGTCCTTCGATATTCTAGCGTTGCGGCATCTGACACGTGTCAGGAGGGCGCTGACGGCCTTTCAACCCGACTTGGTCCATATTACGGGTCCGGGCGATTGCGGGTTGTTAGGCGCTTTGCTTGCGTGGCAAATCGGCGTGCCGATTGTTGCGAGCTGGCACACGAATCTGCATGAGTTTGGGGCGCGGCGCTTAGAGCGGGTGTTGGGCGCCGCGGCGCCGAAACGGTGGGCGGCGGCTGTGGGTGCGGTTTCCGAGCGAGGGATGCTGCGTGCGTTGAAGGCCTTCTACGGGTCTGGCTCCGTGCTGCTGGCCCCCAACCCGGAGCTGATTGCGATGCTTGAAAGCGGGACAGGCAGGCCGGCATTCCTGATGCGGCGCGGCGTGGACACGAAGCTGTTTTCGCCGGAACAGCGGGACCGCAAGGATAACCTCTTCACGATCGGGTACGTGGGGCGGTTGAGCCCGGAGAAGAATGTCCGCCTGCTGGCGGAGATCGAGCACGAGCTGGTAGCGCAGGGCTTCGACCGGTTCCGGATCCTGATTGTGGGGCAAGGGAGCCAGCGCGAGTGGCTGCAAGCGAACGTGCAAAGGGCGGAGTTCACGGGCGTGCTCAAGGGCGAGGCACTCGCGCGGGCGTACGCCAATATGGACGTGTTCGCATTCCCTTCCGATACCGATACCTTTGGAAACGTGGTGCTGGAGGCGCTGGCATCCGGGGCGCCGGCAGTGGTCACCGCGGGCGGCGGGCCGAAGTTTCTGATTGAGGACGGCGTGACGGGTTTCGTGGCAACCGGCAAAGCGGCTTTCGTT
>JALYXI010000242.1 GCA_030947245.1 Acidobacteriota bacterium | reverse complement strand
GCTGCCGCGAATTTGTACGTCTCCATGCTGGACGTGTTCGGAACGCCGGTGGAACGCTTTGCCGACAGTACGGGGCCGCTGCCGGGAGTTCTTGCTTAAGCCGAGACTGCGGATTTACTGAGCCGGGTTTGTGTTGTGTTCGGCCACGAACGTGGCCCACTTCTCAGACAGGGCGGGATCGGCGGGTACACCCGGGACACCTCTGTAAATCATCGAGGCATTTTGAGCGGCTAGAAAATGCCCTCCTTCAGCCGCTTTAACCCACCACTTAGCGGCTTCGGGATAATTCTGCTCGACACCCTTGCCGGTGGCGTACATCATGCCCAGCGCGGCTTCGGCTGGGACGTATCCTTGCTCCGCGGCTTTTGAGGTGTAGTCGAAAGCACCTGCCGGGGAGCCCGGAAGCGATGTTCCACCCTTGCAGAAGAGATCCACTGCTGTTTCCCGAACGGCGTCTCCGCAGACTTCGTAATCCTTACGATATCCGGCCGCTTTGGCTGTTACTTCATCGAGCCAGTGCTGCCAGCCTCCGTCCGGCATCTTGCGCTCGGGCCTGCCCGCATCCCCACGAAAGTCTCTGTCACGAATCGGCGCAAGCGTGTTCGAAGCCATGACACGCAATTCGTCGTTCTTGTCATTCAGCAAAGTGACCAGTGCCTTAAACAGCGGCGGATCCTGGCGGACTCCCTTCACCTGGAAACGGACCGCCTGGACGATGGCGTCCAAGGCGCTTACGCGACCGGCTTCATCTATTCCCGCGGTATCGGGATGAGTGGCAGCCTGGACGAGCGCCTGCTGAGCGGCTTCGGAGCGCCAGTTGGCGTTGACGGCGAGCGCGCGAAACACGGCGTTGCGGACCTTGGGCGATGGATCCGCCATTTTCTTTGCGACAGCCGAGATGGTAGGCTCGCTGAAGATGGCGTGAACGCAGGTTTCCGCAGCGGCCGCACGAACACTCGCATCCCCGGATTCGAGCAGTTTCCGCACAGCATCACCGGCCTTTGCTCCGCCTACCGACGCCAGGCCGGAGAAGAAGCCTTCCGGACCTATCGATGGGCGCTCCAATAGTTTCAGTTCCTCGGGAGATGGTGGAATATTTTTGTTCCGCAGGCTTGTTACCCACGCGACCGCGTCATCGTTGCTGGGGGGATGATACGTCCGGGCGCCCAGATCCTCGAATTCGCGATAGATGACGTGATACCCTTTGTAACTCACTCGCGAATACGCGTCGCGAACCGTGGTGAGGTGGTAAGACAGATCCCTCAAGCCAAGGACCATGTAGAACTCTGGAGCGCTGTTGAGCGGGTCGATGGCGTCCTTCAGTTCAGAAGGCATGGTCCACCAACCCCAGCTATAGGTAATGCCGGCGGTAACCAGGCCGGGATGCATCATCGCGAATTCGCCGGAGATCTTGCCGCCTTCACCCTTCCCATACAGGTAGATGCGGCGGGGGTTGACCGGGTAGGTCTTCTTCGCCCAAGCGATTAATTTTTCAATGGGCTCGTGGTCGGCAGGTCCGAACTTTCGGGCTTGGGAATGGCCGGCGAGCAGCACATACTGATCACGCAAACCGAGCCGCTTCAAAGCCTCTCGCACGGGCAGTATTTCGTCACCGGTGGGGCGGTCGTGCTCCGCGAAGCACAAGATCAATCCGACTTGCCGGGCAGGATCGGCGGTTCCCGCGGGAGCGATGCCGTCCGGGGCTTCCACAACGTAGCGGATAATGACAGCGCCACTGTCAGTCTTTAGCTCGCTTTCCGTTTCACCTCGGAGCGCCGGGCTAAGGATGGGGCCGAGGCACGCGCCCAGGAGAAGTAAACTCAGAGCTTTCATTGTCCAAGTTTATGCCGGTTGACTACCACGCAAGAGCATAGTTATCGCCTCGGGGATCGGCTCCAGCGGACAGGACGCGCGCACTGGCTCCAGAATGCGGTCTTCGAGCGCGATGTGCCCGGGATAATGGTGTGGGGGAATTTGGAAGCGGGGAAACTCGTGGTGCTCCAGCGCGGCGCTTCGATCGCCTCCTGAATGTTCATGCCGAAATCGATCACGTTGAGGAATGTCTGAGCGATGCGGGTGGGCTGTTCGTCTCCACCGGGGCCGAAATCTGACCGAAGCGATTCTCTATCCCGGCACATGCCTGCTGGAAGGCAAGTCCGTCTCCGTCGGGCGCGGTAATGATACGCAATTCCAGATTATCGGCGCGCCATGGTTCCGTGCGCGCGAAATGGCAGCGTACCTGAACGATCTTAAAATGCCGGGAGTTCGTTTTGTCTGGCGCAAGTTCCGCCCCACAGCCGCTTTGTAAAAGGGCGAAGAGTGCGAAGGCGTGGATATCCAATTGGTGAATCGCACGGTTAGCCGACGCCGCGCCTCAGGGAAGGCAACTGTACTAAGGCACGTCAGCCCGCGGCTCTTTGCTTTAGATGACTTGGTCCTCTCTGGCCGAGAGCTGTGTGTACGGCGCCGCGAGTTCCTCTCTCACTGCTCGCTACAGTCCGCTCGAATAATGTGGCGGCAAAATTAGCGACCATTTGCGCCATCGATCGAGCCCGTGCGGAACTCTCCGGCTTGCGCTCCGCGAGTCGAAAAGCTCTCAAACTCGACCGGTACACAGCCTTTTTCAGGCGCTCCTCTTCAGGCCGGTTACTTAACATCGCGGCTGTCATTTCGCCGGGAGTACCTTCATTATTGATGACAGGACCTGTATCAGTGCTGGATGTAAATGCAACAGTTGGTGGCTTTCTATCCGTAAACACGTTCGGACCTCCTTGGAGAAAAACTGGTTGAACGTCAGGAGAAAGGCTGCGGATGGCCAGCCTTTTAGAGCTAAGATTTTGTTCAGAATGGGACTTCGGCCAACTGAACGCTCGTTCGACTCTAAGAGAAAAGGACTTGGTTGTCAAGGGGGGCCTTGGGGCACTCAGTCTAGTGCCAAAGCCGTCTCTGAGACAAGTCCAAAGCCCGCTCTTCATTGGCGGACGAGACCGTGTCATCGGCCGCCCAACCGTATCAGCTTGAGGGCGCGGTGTTCATAAGGCAAAGGTGTTCAGGAGGATGCCTTCATCTCTAGAAATCGAAGCGGAGGGCCCCCTGGAGGATGCGCGCGCCCGACTGGTTGGATGCTCCAATGGGGGTCGAGGAGATGATTCCAAATGTCGCCGGCGTCTGGAGGTTTACGCCAGGCGGGCTGAAGTTGACCGTATTCAGCAGGTTGTAAGCTTCAGCGCGGAAAGTCACGTTCATGCCCTCACGGATGCGGAAGCGTTTCACCAGCGATAAATCGGTATCGAAGTAGCCCGGGCCACGGAATGTATTGCGGCCCGAGTTTCCGGTAGAGCCCGCAACCGGAACCGAGAACAGCGCGAACTGGGCGGGCGTGAAGTATTGAACCCCATTTCCGGTACGCTGGACCTTGCCGATACTGCGATCGGTCCCACTGTAATCGGCCAGCGAGCCGAGATTTGTCGCTAATGGGCCAAAGGCGGTGGTGTTGGGGCCTGTTAGAACACCGGACGAAATGCTAAGGGG
>JALYXI010000203.1 GCA_030947245.1 Acidobacteriota bacterium | reverse complement strand
GATTACGGAGCGTTCCTCGATATCGGCGGAGTGGATGGAATGTTGCACGTTGCTGAAATTTCGTGGGGGCGGGTCAACAAGCCTTCCGACATCTTGAGCGTGGGCCAGCAGCTTGATGTTCAAATCCTGAAAGTAGACCCTAAGAAGCGCCGCATTTCTCTCGGGTTGAAGCAACTGCAGCCCGATCCGTGGACGCTTGCCGGAGACAAGTTCCATGTGGGCGATCGTATCAAGGGAACTGTATCCCGAGTTACCGACTTTGGAGCCTTTGTCGAACTTGAGCCCGGTCTTGATGGCTTAGTGCATCTCTCGGAAATGTCTTGGTCGAAGAAGGTTCGTAAGCCTTCCGACCTAGTGAAGCCCGGCGATCTGGTGGAGGTGGTGGTGTTAGGCGTCAATGTGGCCGAACATCGCATTTCGCTGGGCCTGAAGCAATCGCTCGGGGATCCGTGGGCGGATGTGGAAACCCGCTTCGCCGTGGGCACGATTGCGGAAGCGCCCGTGACCAGCTTGACCAAATTCGGCGCATTCGTTCAGTTGGCCGAAGATGTTGAAGGCATGATTCACGTTGGCGACATCACGAATGAGAAGCGGTTGAACCATCCGCAGGATGCTTTGAGGGTAGGAGAGACGGTGAAAGCCACTGTGCTCGAAGTGGACAAGGCCAAACGCCGCATCCGGCTCGGAATCAAACAGTTGATTCCAACCTCGATTGACGAGTACATCGCGGAACACAAAGACGGTGATGTGGTGACCGGCCGTGTGTCGGACACCTCACGAGGCAAAGTCAGCGTGGAACTGGGCGAGGGCGTGAACGCCGCCTGCAGCGTCCCGGATGAGACGAGAGAGGATCGCCGGAGCGAAAGCAAGACGGATGTTTCCGCCCTGAGCAGCATGCTGGCAAGCAAGTGGAAAACGGGCGCTGGGGACACGTCGCAGACCGCCCGTAAGGAAGCGGCCCGCGAAGGCCAGGTCCGCAGCTTCCGGATCACAAAACTCGATCCGGAAAGAAAGCGCATCGAAGTGGAACTGGCAAGCTAAGCCTTCAGCTTCTCCCGTTGCTCTTTCAGCACGGCTTTGCGGCTGAGCTTAATTTTGTTGCCCTCAAGCGCCAGCACCTTCACCAGAATCTGATCGCCTTCTTTCAGTTCATCGCGAACATCCTTGACCCGAGCTTCCGCGATCTCACTAATGTGCAGCAACCCATCCGTGCCAGGGAAGATCTCGACAAATGCCCCGAAATCGACCAGCCGGACTACCTTGCCAAGGTATGTCTTGCCAATCTCCGCGACCGCTGTGATGTCTCCAATGATCTGCAGCGCTTTCTTTGCGGCCGCGTTGTCATTCGAAGACACATTGATGGTTCCATCGTCCTCGACATCGATCTTGACCCCAGTCTGTTCGATGATGCTGCGGATGATTTTGCCGCCTGGTCCGATGACATCACGAATCTTATCCACAGGAATCTTGAGGGTGTAAATACGAGGCGCATGCTCCGACATCTCCGTGCGGGGCGCGTTTAACGCGGCATTCATCTTGTCGAGAATAAACAGCCGGCCACGTCTTGCCTGCTCCAGCGCTTCCTTCATGATGGCGGTGGTCACGTTCGGGACCTTGATATCCATCTGCATCGCCGTGATTCCCGCCGCCGTTCCGGCAACCTTGAAATCCATGTCGCCATAATGGTCCTCGGCGCCCGCGATGTCGGTCAGAATGGCGAAATCGTCGCCTTCTTTCACCAAGCCCATCGCTACCCCGGAAACCGCGGACGAGAGTGGAACGCCCGCGTCCATCATGGATAAGCTGGCGCCGCAAACACTGGCCATCGAACTGGAGCCGTTCGACTCAAGGATGTCACTGACACAGCGGAGCGTATACGGGAAGGCAGTTTGATCCGGAAGCACAGCCGCAAGCGCACGCTCCGCGAGAGCACCGTGACCGATCTCACGGCGTCCCGCTCCACGCATAAAGCCGACCTCGCCCACGCTGAATGGCGGGAAATTGTAGTGCAGCATGAAGCGCTTAGAAACTTCGCCAGGTTCCAGCAGTTCGATTCTCTGCTCATCATCCTTGGTGCCGAGCGTTGTCGTGACCAATGCCTGGGTTTCACCGCGGGTGAAAACACAGGAACCGTGAGTCCGCGGCAGCACACCGGTTTCGATCGATATCGAGCGTACCTCATCGAATGCACGGCCATCCGGACGGCGGCGCTTTTTCAGCATCTCGTCCCGGAAAATCTGCTCCTTCAACGCGTCGAAAACTTTGACCGCTTTCTCCAACCGGTCCGGCTCGACTGACTCCTTGACCTTGGTCTTCAGCGCTGCGATCTTCGCATAGCTCTCCAACTTGGGATACTTCTTGGTGTCCATCGCATCTGTAAGATCCGCCTGCACCATTCCGGCGACCGTTCCCTGGAGATCCTTATCGAGTTCCGGCGTGGCGTACGCGCGCTTCGTTTTACCCAACTGCTTGACCATGGAGGCGATCACGCCGACCACCTTCTTGCAGCACCCATGACCGAACTCGATTGCTTCCAGCACTTCCGCTTCGCTCGCTTGCGTGGCGGATGCTTCCACCATCACGATGCCTTCCTCGGTCCCGACTACGACGATGTTCAGCTTCGATGCGCGCCCTTCCGAATACGAGGGATTCGCAGTGGGCTTTCCGTCAACGAACCCGATCCGCACCGCACCCACAAGGTGATGGAACGGAATGTCAGAGATTGCGAGCGCGGCGGCGGCGCCGATAATTCCCAACACCGCCGGATCCTGCTCCGGATCTGCCGAAAGAACCATGGCGATAATCTGCGTCTCGCACATGAAGCCTTCCGGAAAAAGAGGCCGCATGGGCCGATCGATGAAGCGGCTTGTCAGGATTTCCTTTTCCGACGGACGGCCTTCCCGTTTGATAAAGCCACCGGGGAAGCGCCCGGCGGCATACGTGTATTCACGGTAATCCACCGTGAGCGGGAAGAATGCCTGGCCCGGCTTAGGATTTTCGTTCGCGCACGCGGTGACCAGCACCACAGAATCGCCCGAGCGGACGACAACGGAGCCGTTTGCTTGTTTCGCAAGCTTACCGGTTTCGATCGTAATCTTACGACCGCTTAATTCAATTTCAAATGTGTGTTCCATGTGTCAACAGAAGAGGTACGTTCCTCTTTGGGGTCCTTTTTGAGGTCCGGAAGTTCCGGCACTTTTTTTACGAGGGGAAAGAAGGCGGGAGGGAACGCGCACCAGCATCATTAGCGGCGGAGCGTTCAGCGGGTTATCTCCCGTCCACCGGGACGGGGCAGCGAATTCTGCCAATGTTGCAGCGATGCGCCGGAGTGGTCTGTTTAGTGGCGGATTCCAAGCTTCACAAGGACATTCTTGTAACGCTCGGGATCGTTATTTTTCAGGTAGGTAAGCAAGCGACGCCGCTTGGAGACCATGGTTAATAATCCCCGACGTGAAGAATGGTCTTTCTTGTGGGTTTCGAAGTGCCCCTTGAGCTGTGTCAAACGTCCGCTCAAAATCGCAATCTGAACTTCCGGGGAACCGGTATCGCTTTTGTGAACCTGGTTGTTAGCGACGATCTGCCGCTTTACATCTGTTGCTAGCGCCATTACAGAAATTACGACTCCTATCTTCTCTTTCTCTCGTTTTAATACATAGGTAGGGTAACACATTGGACATGAAGAAGGAACCGGCAAGAGAACGCAGGGTTGGGGCGTGGGCGGTGGCGAAAGGTGAAAGGCCGGGAGGTTTTTGGCAAATTCAAGAGGCCGTTTTGCCAGTTACTTGGGCGGGCCGGCGTCGTTTTGGACCACGTGCAGGCCGGGTTGGGCGGGCGGCGGAGCGGATTCTTCCTTTTTCGGCGGAACGAAGCCGTTTTTTGGTAACTCCTGCGTTTTGAGGAACTCGCGATGCTCTTTGGCGCGATCGCGCTGGAGTTTCAGGAGCATCTCGGTGCAGCGGTCGGCGGTACGGTCGTTCTGGTTCTTCATTTTCATCAGAACGGGGTAGCTGACGACGGTAGAGAGGCCGCCGCGGTCGGCGACATCGAAGGCGTCCTGCATGCAGCCGACCACGCGGCGGGACAGCCATTGGGCGGTGGCGAGGCGCTCCAGCATCAGTTCTTCGAGAGCGGATTGAGGCTGGAAATCGTCGAGAAGGTTCTGGTGGAATCGGTCGTAGTCGGCGCGTTTTTCGTAAGGGAGGACGATCTGAGTGGCGCAGGCGCCGTGCTTGAGAGCGTTGAACGAGCTACGCCGCTTGCCTTCGAGGCTGCGTGGGCCGGTGCTTTTTTGCGCGTTGGCGCGATTGGCTGTGATTTGTGAGTCGGTTGCCATTTTGGGATTGTTCTCCGACTGGAGGGTAGCAGGCGAGGGCGGGGCTTAGAGGATGGGGCCGAGGGTAAAGCTTGAAGGGAGTTGGGGATGGAGTTCCGTGAGGGCGGTGACCGGCGTGGCGAGAATCGAAGTGAGGAGGGCGGAAATCTTATCCCGGCCGGGTGATTCCAACTCTACAGTGCCGGACTAAGCGGGATCCACTCTATCGGAAGGCGGTGTGGAGCCTACCGTGCCAGCCCTGGCCGAGGTGCCGACGGGCAGCAAGGTGGTCGGTGTACCCAGGGACGTCCATGAGGATTCACCCGAAAAAGTATTCAAACGCCTTGTAAATCTGCTCGATGATTGAGCCGGACGGCGTTCTTGAAGTCGCTGGCCTCGGATGTGCCGCTTTTCTTGTTGCTTGAGCATAAAGGTGTAGGAATGGCGAAAATTGCTGGTTGCAGGAATTGAGGGGAGAAGGCCGTTTGCATGTCCCCTGCCTGGGCTACTCTATTGAGAAACCGGTGCCGCAACCATCCAAAGAGAGTCCCTTTTCTAGCGAAGTGGCCTGTTTTGAGAAACACTTCTGGGACTATCCCTCGAAACACCCGTACACACTCGCGGTCCTTAGCTGCGGGCACCGCGAGATGGCCGTCTTAGTTCCGAGGCGTGGGCGGTGCAACGAATGTTCTGACTCAACTGAAGTGGATCTCCCTGACAAAACAATTTTGCCACCCGATATCGGACCGACCTGCCGATCTTGTGGCGGACACGATTTCAAGATTTCTCATGAGCCGAATCCACATAACGAAGCCGATCTGATCACTAAGATAGGGCAAATCGTCAAATGCGGATCATGTATACGGGAGGCAGGAGATCTTAACTGGCTACAGTCTCTCGATCCATCAAAGATCTTTCATGCCCGATTCGATTCCGACAGCTACTATTTTTTCCGTCGCAATCCGGCTTCACCCTCCGGTTTCACGGCAATTGGAAAAATCGGTTCCACACCAGTTATTGATGTCATGATCCGCCGAGTTCGCGCGATCCTACACACCGATGCCGCTTACCAGCCACTTGCCATCGAAATTAGCAGTTACGGAGGAATGCGGCGAATGGCAAAGCGGGAATGATGTGGTGAAGTGATTG
Source organism: Acidobacteriota bacterium (assembly GCA_030947245.1). GTDB lineage: Bacteria > Acidobacteriota > Terriglobia > Bryobacterales > Bryobacteraceae > JALYXI01. The sequence goes on along the minus strand of JALYXI010000203.1, from coordinate 6,301 downwards.
AGGTGCTGAATCACTCATCTGAGTACGGTCGCGAGTAGTTCCGTCACGTTTCGGTTCTTAACAATTGGAGGTAGCTCAGTCCGGACTGTCCCTTATACGAAACTTCAGCCATGGTGACACCGCGAAGCCGGCAAATGGCGGGACGCGCATTAGACCTCATGTGTGACGGCGTGGTGTTTGTTGTGCTGGAAGTCAGGTCCATCCTAAACGCTGCCGGACTGATCGCGGGTATTGCGCCTGACTACCAACGGACACTATTAGGAGGAGGCGCGTCATTCTGCGCGGTGGAGATAGTGGAATTCACCTGGAGGCAGTCGGGTAGATGACGCAGGTGTTTACGACGCTTCCGCTACAGTTGGCAGAAGGTGGACCGCGTCACTAGACTTCGAGCACACCGCTCATAATTTCTCCTAATCGGGAAACCTGATAAGGTTTCTGGAGAAAGCCGTCAATATCCGGCCCAAAGCGTCTCAGAGCCTCCGTCTTATCGAAGCCGCTGCTCACGATTACCTTGGCATTCGCGCGAATCGCGCGAATTTTCTGGAAAGTAATCTCTCCCGGCATCACCGGCATGGTCATATCGAGTAGTACCACATCGATTGTTGCAGGGCGGGAACGGAAGAGGTCAATTGCCTCCTGTCCGTTTCCCGCCATGAGAACCGTATAGCCAAGTTGCTCCAGCATCAAGCCTGCAGCGCGAAGCACAACAGGTTCGTCGTCAACAACAAGAACAGTCCCTTTTCCAGCGGCGGCACGATGCGCCTCCCCGTCTGGCTTGCCTGTCGAAGGCGCCTGGTGTGGCGGCAGATAGACGCGAAAATCGGTACCCTCACCCGGTTTGCTCACCAGGGCAATGCCTCCTTGGCACGAACGAACGATGCCGGATACGGCAGCTAAGCCGAGTCCGCGGCCCGTGAACTTGGTGGTGAAAAAGGGATCGAAAATGCGGGCCTTTGTCTTCTCATCCATGCCGTGGCCTGTATCGGTGACACGCAACACCACGTAACGGCCTGGGGCGATTTGCAAGCTAGCGACCGCCGCGTCGTCCAGATGTTCTGTACCGGTCGAAACAACCACGCTACCCGCACCAGTTCCGATGGATTCCGCGGCATTGATCACCAGATTCATGATGATCTGCTGAATCTGGGTGGGGTCGGCCCAAATCTTAGGAAGCCTGCGCGCCAAATCCAACCGGATCTCTACCAATCGCGGGACGGAGGCTTCAATCAGCGGAATTGTGTTCTGAACCTCCAAAGAGATGTCCACTTGCGTTAAAACAAAACTGCCTTTGCCCGCGTAAGCCAGCATCTGGCGCGTGAGCCGCGCGGCCGTTTCACTGGCTTGCACGATCGCTTCCGCGCTTTCCGCTCCGCGGGAGCTTAAGGTAGACTCGTCCAGCAGAAGACTGGCGTGACCCAGGATACCGGTTAGCAGATTATTGAAATCATGCGCAATGCCGCCAGCCAAAATTCCCAGGCTCTCCAACTTGGCTGCATGGAGCACCCGCTCCTCGGCCTGCTTTACCTCAGTGATATCGGTACAGGAACCGATAAAGCCAGCAAACTCGCCTTTATCATCCAAGCGGGGCACTGCCCGATTTACAATCCAGCGATACTCGCCGTCCGCGCGCCGAAAGCGATATTCGAGAGTGAACTCCATGCGGTTTTCGAAGGAGAGATGATACACCTCCAAAACGTAGGCGCGGTCATCCGGATGCAACACCTCCTTCCACCCCTCTCCGCAGATCTGTTCAGCGGACATGTGCGTGAACTGAAGCCACAGGCGGTTACAATAATTCCAAATCCGGTCCACGCCTGCGGTCCAGATCATCACAGGTGCGGAATCCGCCATATTCCGGAAGCGCTTCTCAGTTTCCGCAAGCGCCGATTCCACACGCCGCCGCTCAGCCCGCTCCCGGGCTTCGGACAAGGCGCGCTGAACGGCCGGAACCAGGCGCTCCATCCTCATTTTCAACACATAATCGGTTGCGCCCTTGTGTAGCGAATCAATCGCGTTCTCTTCGCCCAGCTTCCCTGAAACAATGATGAACGGCGTGTTCGGAACTTTCTGGCGTGCAATGGCCAGTCCTTCCAGTCCATCGAAACCGGGCATTTTGAAATCGGCAAGTATCAGGTCGAAACTTTCGCCATTGAGGGCCGCCTCGAACTCCGCCCGATGCTGTACACGCTTGCTTTTCACCGCAAGCCCAGCCCGTTCCAGGCAAGTCACGTTGAACTGAGCGTCCAGCTCACTATCTTCCAGTTGCAGTATCGAAATCGGTTCCAAATTGCTTACGAATCCAGAGCGGTTTCCGCTGTCGCGGTTAGCCGGGTAGCCCTGATGCTCCCTGGCGGAGGCTCATTCACAATGGCCCAAAAAATACTAAGCTCTCCAATCGCTCGAATAAAATCATGGAAACTGACCGGTTTTACAACGTAGGCATTTGTCCCCAGATCGTAGCTTCGAACCAGATCTGACTCTTCTCGTGACGAAGTGAGCATGACTATAGGTATACTGCAAACGCCGGGATCGGCCTTGATCTGCTCCAACACCTGCAATCCATCCACTTTGGGAAGCTTCAAGTCAAGCAGGATCACGGCCGGGTTTGCCGACGCACGATTCTGATATTCACGCCGGCGGAATACAAAGTCGAGCGCTTCGGCACCGTCGCGAACCGTAACCACTTCGTTTGCAAGGTTCGTCTTCGCAAGCGCGATGAGCGTTAACTCCAGATCTTTCGGATTGTCTTCTACCAGCAAGATCGGCTTAATCGAATTTGTCATTTTGTGTTCGACTCAAGTAGTGAATTTGAAATCGCCGGTTCCGGTAGAGAAAAACTGAAAGCCGCGCCTTGATCTACCGCCCCCTTAGCCCAGGTGGAGCCGCCGTGGCGCATGACGATCCTCTGGACATTGGCCAGCCCAATGCCAGTGCCTTCGAATTCTTCCACTTTATGCAGCCTTTGGAATACGCCGAACAGCTTGTCGGAATACCGCGGATCGAATCCAACTCCGTTATCCCGCACTGTGAAGGCAGTTTGCCCCTCTCTTCGCTCTGACGTGATTTCAATTAGGGCAACTTCGCGCGGCCGGGTGTATTTCAACGCGTTTGAAACCAGATTCTGGAACACAAGCCGCAGCAGGAATAAGTCGGCTCGAACGCAAGGCAACGGGCCAATCCGCCATTCGATTTGCCGGCTCTGCTCCTCTCTCATCGCTGCCGTTTTGACTTCTTCGACAAGCTGGTTGACCTGAATGTCGGTGGGATGCAGAGAGGAACGGCCAATTTGAGCGAAATTCAGCAGATTATCCACAAGAGTGCCCGCAAACTTTGCGGATTCGACAATAGTGGCAAGGTAACGCCGCCCAGTGTCCGACAGCGTAGCTGAATCACTTTCGGACAGCAACTCGGCATACCCGGAGATATGGCGGAAGGGAGCGCGCAGGTCGTGCGATACCGAGTAGGAGAACGCTTCCAGTTCCAGATTGCTTCGTTTGAGTTCGCTTGAAACTTGCGCCAGTTCTTCGGCTTTGCGCAGCACAATCCTCACAATTGCCAAGCGGAAATCGGCAGCAGAATCAATCTCGCTGCCCCTCCAAGGTTGTGAAAATCCTCGCAACTGCTCCCGCCAGACTTCAAAGGAATGGCGGGGATTGAGCCCGCTCCCACTATTAGGCTCGGTTGGCTTGCTCGGATTGCCGCCCCACTCGACTGTCTGCAACAATTCCGGCCGGAACCAGAGAATATAACTGTCATGCACAGAAGAAATTGAGGCCGCAATCACGCCGCTTGCCAGGTTGCTGAACTGTTTGCCGGGCTCATAAACGAGACCAAGGGAATCGGTGGCAAAGACAGCATCTTCCTTCTCCCTCCTGCGGAACCAGATGATAAACTCATCCACTTGTTCTTCGCTGGGCGTAAGTCCAAACAGGCGGCATTCGCCGTCGAAGACCACTGCAACACCTGCCGCGTTGGTACACGCCAGCAATTCTGCCGGATGTGCCAAAAGACCTTCCGCGAAGCGATCTTCTTCCGCCATGAAACCAAGCAACTTGGTTTGCGTGGATTTCAGCGCAATTGTGCTTTCGGAATCGGCTCGCTGGTCGATTTCGGCTAATTGGCTTGAAAGGACTTGGGCGATGATATCGCACGCACTCCGAACGCCGAAGGGAACCTGATAAGGCTGTTTTTTATGGCAGGAGACCAGCCCCCATAGCACCCCGTCCCGAAGGATGGAAATCGACATGGACGCGCCGGTGCCCATGTTCCTCATATACTGCACGTGTAACGGTGAGACACTTCGCAGAACTGAATAGGTGAGATCAAGTGGCTGCCCGGTTTCGGGATGCAGCAGCGGTTCAATGGGAACGGCGGTATACCCCGCGTCTGCGATGATGCGGAGCCGGTTTACCCGGTACAGTTCACGCGCCTGTGCCGGAATATCAGAAGCGGGAAAGCGAAGGCCCAGGTAAGACGGCAATTCATCATTTCGATCTTCCGCGACAACAGTGCCGTTCCAATCGCGATCGAAGCGATAGATCATCACCCGGTCAAACCCGGTAAGCGTTCGAATCTCACGTGCGGCTATTACGTTCATCTCCTTACTGGACCGCGCCGGAGACAGTTGATTCATAAAGTCGCGGATGAGGCCGAAGATACTGGAAGGAGCCGGACCCGCCGTGAGCATGGTTTCGAACTCAAGAATGACCACGCCGTGTTGCCGGTGAGCGATTACTTGGTAGGCAACACCATGGAGCGTAGTGAACGTGCCAAGGTATTCGGGTCCAGGGTCCAGCCGCGCCGCCGACAATGCGGTCAGGATCGCTGCGCTTTCGCTGCCTAGTACCTGCTGCAGATCGCTGCCGGGAATACGCTCAGAAATTTCGAGAGCAGACGCCGCATTGGCGCTAACTTGCGCAACTTGGCCTGCGGAGTTGAGCGCAAGAAGAAATCCATGAGGTTGGATGCTACCGGGAATTTGGATTGGCTCGCGGCTGCATTGATCGAGCGCTTGCGCAATAGCTTCTTCGGTGGGGTTCATGCTCAGACGCCAGCCCGTAGACAGAGCCACGAGTGCATGCATTCGAATGTCATGATGGCTGAATTGACGGCAGTATCGGAATTTTCGGGCGTTAGCTGCTCAATGGTAGCGCCAAACTGCTTCCACATTGAAGCAGTCCGGCCGCCATAACCGGAGAAGAACAAGCAGCCCTGTCCATTAAAACCAAATTTCTGAACAAAGTGACGGTTCAAAATCTGGCCTCCGAGTGTCGCGCCCTCAAGCACATACTGCGATCCCAGAATGCGAGGACTGGAATCGAGAGAGGGAAGATCTTGGCACACTGCAATGTCCCGAAGGTCCGTTTTTGTTGTTCCTAAATATTGCAGATCTTCGAGCAGGCTTGTAGATTTGGATCGGCCCGCGAGCAGATTGGGAGCTACACTGCTGACCGTAGTTTCCCATGGCAGATAAAAGCCGGCAAAGCGCTTCAGCAGGCCGCGATACTCCATGAGGGTGAAATCCGGATTCAGCAGATTGAGATCCGCTTCAATCTGTTGGTGATACGGACGGGTCTCATTTTTTAGCCGTGCGAGCAACAAATGGGTTAGCTAATTATAGTTCGACCGAACCCAAGTGCTGTGTATCACTAACACGCGGAACCGAATCGCATCATTCGGCATAGATCCCCCCTGACGGCGTAGTGTTTGTTGTGCGAACTCCGGTCCCATCCTAAACGCTGCCGGACTACACAATGGCTACGTTGGCAAGCGCCGGACAATCGCGAATAACCACCGCTGCTCATCGATAAGAGAAGCCGTGCTGATCTACCTCGTCGTGGAACAGTGCGACGGAGGTGATGCGCTGCAAGATGAGTTGGCTTCTCATGTTGATCGAATCATTGGCGAAACAGTTGCGAAAAGGAGCGAGGAACTTCTCGAGCACTGCCTGACCGATAAGGAAGCGCTGCTCTACGCTCGGCGGGTTCAATCTGCAGGTTTCAATGAACGTCTTTACTCACGGTGGGCCGAAGGGCTGGACCAATACGAACTGAGTCTGATTGCCGCGTCTGAGTCGGGGGACTATTTCAATGAGCATTTCCGTTCTAAGACAGCGAAAGACGACTACCGCCCCGAAGTCTTATACCGTTTGCATGGTAATGCTCTTCTCGTTGCTACTGAAATTTATCACTTGCTTTTAGGCGGCTTCGCGAGCGGGGCGCATGGACGGTGCCGGACGCTTCACGAAATAGCGGTGGTGATGCTCTTCATTAGCGGCCAGCCAAGCTCCACAGCGGAGGCG
>JALYXI010000202.1 GCA_030947245.1 Acidobacteriota bacterium | reverse complement strand
CGATCACGCTGAAGATCTGCCTGTTCCGGGCCAGAAGTACACCTTTGGTGTTGTCGAGGCGGCGCAGGCTCGCGGCGATTTTGCTGTACTGGCTGAGCGGAAGCGGCGCGCATTGCGGGTGCATCTGGGCAAGGATGTGCACCAGGGTTTGGCCGTATTGGAAGCGGCGGTAAGCGAAGCTTTGGCTTAGCGCTGGCTTAGCTTTGGCTTAAGGACAAATCGAACATGCAGATGGGAATGGTAGGACTCGGACGAATGGGCGCTAACATGGCGCGGCGGCTGATGCGGGGCGGGCATGAGATCTTCGGGCTGGACCTGGACCAGAAGGCCGTGGATGCGCTGGCGAAGGACGGCGCAAAAGGCTCGACCAACCTGGGCGAGTTCGTCCGGATGATGGCGAAACCGCGCACGATTTGGATGATGGTGCCGGCGGGCGATGCGACCGAGAGCATGGTAAACAAGTTGGCCGAGGAATTGGAAGCGGACGACACGATCATCGATGGCGGCAATTCGTATTACAAGGACGATGTGCGGCGTTCGAAGATGCTGGCGGCGAAGCACATTCATTACTGCGATGCGGGGACCAGCGGCGGGGTGTGGGGCCTGGACCGCGGGTATTGCCTAATGATCGGTGGAGAGCAGGCGGTAGTGGACCGGTTGAACCCGATTTTCAAGACGCTGGCTCCGGGCGTTGGAGCTATCGAACGAACGGAAGGGCGTCCGGCCAATAAGGGGACCGCGGAAGAGGGTTACCTGTACTGCGGCCGGATTGGCGCCGGACATTTCGTGAAAATGATTCACAACGGCATCGAGTACGGCATCATGCAGAGCTTTGGAGAAGGTTTCGATATCTTGAAGAATGCGAATTCGAAAGAGCTGGCTGAGGATTTGCGATATAACTTCGACCTGGGTGAAATAGCGGAAGTGTGGCGGCGCGGAAGTGTGGTGTCCAGTTGGCTGCTGGACTTGGCGGCGATGGCGCTGGGTGAAAATCCGACGCTTTCGAATTACACAGGGTACGTGCAGGATTCGGGCGAAGGGCGCTGGACCATTATGGCCGCCTTAGAGGAAGCAGTGCCTTCGGAGGTGCTGGCGGCGAGTTTGTATGCACGTTTCCGGTCGCGCCAGGAACACACGTTCAGCGAAAAGATGCTCTCGGCGATGCGGAACAAGTTCGGGGGGCATGTGGAGCTGCACCCGGGACAGCAGTGAACGCTCTTCCGGAAAGTTCCGAGCAGGAACCGGATAAACCGGCCGATAGCTGCATTATGGTGATCTTCGGCGCGGCCGGGGATCTGACATCGCGAAAGCTGATTCCGGCGCTATACAACCTGGGGATCAGCAAGCATCTGCCGAAGGAGTTCGCGATCGTGGGGTTCGCGTTGGATCCGCTTTCGCAAGAGCAGTTCCAGGATAAGGTTCGCAAGGATATCCAGCAGTTTGCGCCGGAGCCAATCGACCATGCGCTGTGCGACTGGCTGCTGGAGCGGATTTATTATCTGCAAGGGGACTTTCGGGATTCTGCGAAGTATGCCGAGTTGAAGGGTCTGCTGGCTGAGTTGGACGAACGGCATCACACCGGCGGAAATTACTTCTTCTATCTGGCTACGGCGCCGCAATTTTTTGCTGAGATTGTGCAAAGGCTGGGGGAGCAGGGTCTGCAAGTGGAAGAGCCGGGCCACTGGCGGCGGGTGGTGATTGAGAAGCCCTTCGGGAGCGACTTGGAATCGGCCCAGTCGCTGAACCGGACTATTGGGCAGGTGCTGACGGAAAAGCAGATTTACAGGATCGATCATTACCTGGGGAAGGAAACCGTTCAGAACATTTTAGTGTTCCGGTTTTCAAACGGAATTTTCGAGCCGATCTGGAATCGCCGGTATATCGACCATGTACAGATCACGGTCGCCGAAGAGCTTGGCGTGGAGCGGCGCGGCGGCTATTATGACCATGCCGGGGCGCTGCGGGACATGGTGCCGAATCATATTCTGCAGCTTGTGTCGCTCACAGCCATGGAGCCGCCGATTTCGTTCGCGGCGGACGCGGTCCGGGATGAGCAGGCCAAGGTTCTGCATGCGATCCAACCGTGGGCGCCGGAAGAAGTACTGACCCGGGCCGTGCGGGGCCAGTACGGCGACGGCATGGAAGACGGCAAATTGGTTCCGGGATACCGGCAGGAGCCATATGTGGCGGCGGATTCGCACACGGAGACATTCGTGGCGCTAAAGCTGATGATCGATAACTGGCGCTGGGCGGATGTGCCGTTCTATATCAGGACTGGAAAGCGGATGCCCAAGCGCGTGACGGAGATAGCGATTCAGTTCCGTCGTGCGCCATTCGTGCTGTTTCGGGATACGCCGGTGGAGAAACTAAGCCACAACCTGCTGGTGATGCACATCCAGCCGGACGAAGGGATCTCGCTGCGGTTCGGGGCGAAGATTCCGGGTCCGACGGTGCGGGTCGGGGCGGTGGATATGGATTTCAAGTATGTCGATTACTTCGGCAGTGAGCCGAGCACGGGGTATGAGCGGTTGCTGTATGACGGGATGACCGGGGATGCGACTCTGTTTCAGCGTGCGGATATGGTGGAGGCCGGGTGGAGCATTGTGTCGCCGGTGATCGACGTGTGGCGTGCTTTGCCTGCGCGAACGTTTCCCAACTACCGGCCGGGGACGTGGGGGCCGCGGGACGCGGATGAACTGTTGCGGCGGGATGGGCGGCGGTGGCGGGATATCGAGTGACTTTCGCGGGCAACTACACTTTTTCATTCAGCCGGAAACCGGAACCAAATGGCTCTCGATCCACGTGGACAGTCTTTCCTCGTCCAGGGTTCCCGCGGCTACATCTAAAATGATGTTCGCCGCCTCCGGTTGCGGAGCCCGCAACCTTTGCCCATTGCGCAATACAAATAGCGTACCCAGCACAAAACCCGTCCGCTTGTTCCCGTCGGCAAAAGGATGGTTCCGGATCACCCCGCACATATAGGCCGCCGCCAGTTGTTGCAGCTTCGACTCCGATCGGTAATGAAGAAGCTGTTGGGGCCGCGCCAGCGCGGATTCCAGTAGTCCCCGGTCGCGCAATCCGGGAACGCCGCCGTGCTCGCTCAATTGCATCGCGTGGATCGCGATCACGGTATGGATCGTAATCCATACCGGTTCGGCACTACTTGGCAAGTACGTGGAGAGCGTCTTTATACTCGTCCATTACTTCTTTCGCCAGCTTCATCTGTGTTTCGAACTCCTGGTCGTACCGCGTTAGCAGGTAGCCCTCGGGAGATTCAATCAGATAAAGGCGATCACCTTTGCCCGCTCGCAATTTCGATAGGACTTCTTTGGGAAACACAGCCCCAACCGAATTCCCGATTCCCATCAGCTTCACGTTCATACATATGTTATAACACGGCTTGCTTTATGGTCAAAGTCTCTTTCACCTCTGGACGATCAAATTTCATCACAAAGCTTCTTCCTGCGTAGTACGCATTCCATTGATCCTTATAGTGCCGCGACAGGACATGCCCGCTTTCTCCGATTGGCAGATTCAGCAGCGAGTTGTCCCAATCCGACAGATCCGCGGTAAACCGTTCCGAAGGCCCCAGCTTCCCCGTCGTCTGTTTCACTGTGGTCGACCCGCCTGACATTGCCACAGGGCCCACATCGAAATACCCCGCCAGCAGCGGGAGTTGATGCCCGACGGGCTGCACGACCAGCAACTGCAAATATCTGCCGTACCGCCACTTTTTCACTACGCCGCCCTGCATCCTCCGGCACTCATCCACCGCGTCAGCCAGCACGCGCACCAATTCCTCGTCGTAGTTGGGAAACCACCCCGCCGGACGCTCGCGCAGCAAACGCGCCACCGCCGCAACCGACATCTGCGTTTCATACAAGCTTCCGTTCCCGGGCGACGCCGAGTTCGCCATCGCCCGCCGGAAATGCTGAAACGCCACGGTCGCCACCAGCGGAGCCGTCTCGTCTTTATCCATTTGTCCGTTCCAGCCACGCAGGAGCGGAAGCACCTCGCCCAAATTTGCATTGGTGGCCTTCCGCTTCTCGCACGCCGCCACCAGCAGTTGCGCGAAATGATGCGTGAAGCTTGAATACACATCCTTTTGAATCCGAAGCATATCCGCCGGCCGTAGCCTTTTTGTGGCGCGTAGCAT
>JALYXI010000168.1 GCA_030947245.1 Acidobacteriota bacterium | reverse complement strand
GGTGCGACTACCCTCATCGTTTCGCTCGGCATAATCTCCCGGCCGAAAGATTTATTCATCATCGAGGCCGCGGTTTTTCTGCTTACGGCGCAGGCGTTTGCTATCAATCGGCTTGCGGGACTCCCCTATCCGCTATGGAGAAGTAAAACGCCTGTGGACGCGGCCGCTCTCTAGAGCCATCAGGGGTGGTACTACAGGCCCACTCGCCTTCGCGCCGGATCTATTCTGGCCATGTTCGTGCTTCTGTATCGAAATATGCAATGGACACCCGGTGGCGTAAGTAAGGACATTGAAGACCGGCGGGACGACAGTGGCGGAGGCGGCGGGTTTGGCGGTTTCGGCGGCGGCGGCTTCGGCGGGGTCCACCTGGGAATTGGCGGAACGCTGATCCTGCTGGTTTTAAGTTTTCTATTTAAAACGAATCTGTTCCAGTTCTTCGGAGGGGGCGGAGCGGAGTCGCAACCTTCCCAAATCGAGCAGCGGGCGGCGGACCCGCAACGGAGCCAAGCCGAACGGCCCGAAGTGTTGTTTGTTTCTTTTGTATTGGACGATGTTCAGAAGAACTGGGACAAGACGCTGCCGCAATCCGGCAGGCCGTATCACCACGCGCGTCTGGTTCTCTTTCGAGATGCGATTGAATCGCCTTGCGGCTTGGCGCGCTCCGCAACGGGGCCCTTTTATTGCCCGGGAGACGAGAAAGTGTACGTCGATTTAGGTTTCTTCGATGAACTGAAAACTCGCTTTGGCGCTCCGGGAGAGTTCGCGCAGGCGTACGTGCTGGCGCACGAAATCGGCCACCATGTCCAAAAAATACTGGGAATTGAGGCCCAGGTGCGCCGGGCGCAGGAGCGGAATCCGGAACTGCAGAATCCACTCTCGGTGAAGTTAGAGTTGCAGGCAGATTGCCTGGCGGGAGTTTGGGCGAACTCCACCGAGCAGCGTAATTTAGTAAATCAGAACGATATAGCGGCTGGACTACGCGCGGCGGCGGCGGTGGGAGACGACCGCCTGCAGAGGATGGCGCGCGGACGGGTGAGCCCGGAGACGTTTACGCACGGATCTTCCGCAGACCGGATGCATTGGTTCCAGCAAGGGTTAAACACCGGAACCGTATCCGGGTGCAATACATTTGCGAACCGCTAAGGCTGAAATTTCGTTTCCTGCTTGAACGCTTCCAGGGAATTAAAGACAATCGGACAATAGCAGGCGCGATCCACGAATTCCCACATCCGGCTGGCGATGGATCCTTCCCCGCGAACCACATGGGGAAACCGCCGGCAGATGTCGGGACGGTTCTCATAAACCAGACACACAGTCCCGTCCAGGAAGGTACATCCATGCTCTGGTGTGCGGTTTAGAATTACACCCTCTTCTACCGATTCATTCGTGTAATTTTTCAGGAATTGACCGCGCTTCAGCCGCAACGCTGAGGAAAGGCGCTCGATATCCCTCTCCGACAGTTTCACGCTAGCGACTCGGCAGCAATTCGCGCATTGCGTGCAATCGATGGCGTCCTCCACCTGTTCCGCCAAACGGCGGAGGATCCGGTCAGAATGGTCCCGAGATTTCAAATGCCGTCGAAAACGCTCGTTCTCCGGGCGCTTTTTTTCACCGAGCGTTCGAATCTGGATGAGGTCGGTGATCACTGTTACAAGGGTAACTCACTGGCCGAAATGCACCAGGGTGATGGAATGGAACCAACGGAAGTAACGTTTAACGTTAGTAATTTCAGTAACTTACGGTTTGGTTTTGAACCTGCAAACGGGTTGGGAATGAAAGCTTTTGTCATCTCATGCTTCAGTTTTGCGTTAGCGGCTCAGGATAACGCTCCGGCTTCCCCGGGGTGGCGCAGATTTGGAGAGGGATCGCCTATTTCGAATGCGCCGGCCGGAGCGTACCAGGCGCAGGCTCCCCTTCGCGCCCCGGGGCCGGCGGAATTTACAATTCCCCCCGGCACATGGATTACGGCGCGCGTGGAGCAGCCTATCTCAAGCGATCATAACCAACCGGGCGATTCTTTTATGGCCACCCTGGAGCAGCCCATCGTAGTGAACGGGCTGGTAGTCGCGCGGCGCGGGCAATCGGTAAGCGGCCGCGTGGCGGACGTTCTGAAGGCTGGCCGTGTGAAAGGCACATCGCGGCTGGGGCTGGAATTGACGGAGCTCGGCTTAGCGGATGGCCAGCAAGTACCGGTGAAGACGCAGCTGATTGAGCGGCGCGGGGAGACCTCGGTGGGACGGGACGTTGGAGCCCTCGGAGTGACTACCGGATTGGGCGCTGCGATCGGCGCGGCCGCAGGCGGCGGTCTGGGCGCGGCAATCGGCGCAGCAGCCGGAGCGGCGGTTGGGACCACGGGCGTTCTGGTAACCCGCGGACGCGAGACTGTAGTTTTCCCGGAGCAGGTTTTAACTTTCAGGCTGGAAACACCGGTGCAGATTGTTTCTCAGGCTGTGAATGCGTTCCAGCCCGCACAGCCTTCTGAATATGACCGGCCGCTGAGAACCGCACAGGGGCCGGTTGGCCGCCCAGGGTACGGAGCTTATCCGGCCTACCCCGCCTACCCGCTGATTGGAGGATATGGCTACCCGTACCCGTATTTCGGGTCCTTCGGCGGATACTTTTATTCTGGACCGCGCTTTTACTACGGACGCGGGCGCTACCGGCGGTGAGAGAACCTTACTAAACTAACGAGAGAAACCGCGCCGGCGGGGATCTTCCCACGGTTGCAGCAACCCTAAGGCGCTTATGAAGATTTCGATTTGGAAGATGCGATGCGCTTGAACACACCTTGCAACACAACCGCTTCATTGTGTTCCGTGTCCTTTGCTCCATAAACCAGCGTCATCGCGGATTTTCTCTGTGCCGCATGGATTGTTTGCGTGATCCTGGCTCGAACTTCCGGATTTTTCAACTCGTCTTTATAACGCTTGCAGAATTCGAGCCAACGCTTCGGATCGTGACCAAACCATTTCCGTA
>JALYXI010000163.1 GCA_030947245.1 Acidobacteriota bacterium | reverse complement strand
TTCCTGCTCTACCCGGCAGGAACGCCTACCGATAAGCTGAATTTTCGAGCCAATTTGAAAGTGCCACACGGGTGGCGCTATGGAACCGCGCTGCCGATTGCCAATGAATCCGGCGACAGCATCCAATTTCAGCCAAGTTCTCTTACTACGCTGATCGATTCGCCGGTGCTGAGTTCCGCCCATTTTCGGACAATCGATTTGAGCCCCGGCACGGAGCCCAAGCATTACCTTCACCTTGCTTCGGACAGCGATGCGGCTCTTGAGATTTCGCCGGCGGAGGTGGAGCACTACAAAAATCTGGTCGACCAGACCGGCAAGCTTTTCGGCGCGCGCCATTACCGCGATTACCACTTTCTGCTTTCCCTAAGCGACCATGTGGCGCACTTCGGGCTGGAGCATCACGAATCGAGCGACGACCGGATTGCGGAGCGTTCATTGGTGGATGAGAGCCTGCGGCGGCTGTCGTCAACCTTGCTGCCCCATGAGATGACACACTCCTGGAACGGGAAATACCGGCGGCCGGCCGGGCTTGCCACGCCGGATTATGAACAGCCCATGAAAGGCGATCTGCTGTGGGTATATGAAGGCTTGACCAATTACCTGGGCGAGATCCTTGCGCCGCGGTCCGGCCTTCAGACGCCTGAACTGTACCGCGAGGGTCTAGCCGCAACCGCCGCGAGCCTGAACAACGAGACAGGCCGGCGCTGGAGGCCGCTCGAAGACACGGCGATTGCTGCGCAGATTCTTTACGGCACACGGCCCGATTATGCCGATTACCGCCGCGGCGTGGACTACTATCCCGAGGGCACGCTAATCTGGCTGGAAGCGGACGTGACCATTCGACAGTTGAGCAATGGAGCGAAGTCCCTGAATGATTTCTGCCGCGCGTTCTATGGCGGGCGGAGCGGGCCGCCGGAAGTGAAGCCGTACACGTTCGAGGATGTCGTGGCGGCTTTGAATGCTGTGCAGCCATACGATTGGACCAAATTTCTGCGCACCCGGCTGAACTCAACGGACGCTCACGCGCCGCTCGGGGGAGTTACGGGCAGCGGCTGGAAACTGGTTTACACCGATTCGCCGGGCCAGCTTTGGCGCGATTCCGAATCCGCGAATAAGTCTACCAACGTGGCCGATTCGCTCGGGATGAGAGTTAAAGAGGATGGCTCCGTGCTGGACGTGCGAATCGGTTCAGCCGCGCAGAAAGCCGGAATCGCCCCCGCGGTGAAAGTGATGGCCGTCAACAATCGCGCGTATAGCCCGACGGTCCTGCACGACGCGATTAAGGAGGCCGCGAAGAGCGCCGCGCCAATGGAAGTGCTGGTTCGCGATGGAGAGATTTTCAAGACCTTTCGCGTCGATTACCACGCCGGTGAACGGTACCCTCACCTGGAACGCGATGCGGCTAAGCCGGATTTACTGAGCGCGATTATCACGCCGCTCGTGAAATGATCGGCGCAATTCTTCTGGCTCAGTGGCGCAGCATGCGGACGTTCCGCACAGGCGGGAGCCCTGCGGCCGCAACGGTATCGTGGATTTCCGGGCTGCTGTTCTATGGCTTCTGGGCCGTAGCCGGGTTCGGCGCGCAGGCGTTCTTCGCCAACCCGGAGAACGGTCACTTGTTTTCCATCGTGCTGCCTTCCGGGCTTCTGCTGATGTTTCTTTACTGGCAGGTGACTCCTGTGATTACGGCCAGCATGGGCGCTTCGCTCGACTTGAAGAAGTTGCTGGCGTATCCGATTCCGCACGGCAAGCTGTTGTTGGTGGAAGTCCTGCTGAGGCTGACTACCTGCGCGGAGATGGTGTTAGTGCTGGCGGGCGTGGTGACCGGCTTGTGGAGAAGTCCCGAATTCGGAGGCCTGCAGCACTTGCCTGCGCTGCTGGGTGCGGCGGTTCTTTACATTGCATTCAACACCCTGCTAGCCGCGGGCTTGCGCAACCTGCTGGAGCGCCTGCTGCTGCGAAAGCGCATGAAGGAAGTATTGATGTTCGTCCTTATCACGGCGAGCGTTCTGCCGCAATTCCTGTTGAATAAGAAGTTCCGGCCTTCCCGGTTGGACAGCCTTTCCATCCCCGATACGCCGTTTTTACCCTGGAGCGCAACCAGTCACCTGCTGCTGCATTCCGGCATTGCCTTGGCGCTGATTGTTATGGCCGCCGCTCTTGCGATTGCTTACTTCTTTAGCCGCTGGCAGTTCGAATCCAATCTGCGATCAGATGGAAGTTCGGCCAAAAGCGCCGGCGCCGCACCGCGGACCGGAGTGGCCGGTTACGATGCTCTGTTCAGTTGGCCCGCGCGCGTGTTTCCGGACCCTACGGCGGCAATCATCGAGAAAGAACTGCGATCCCTCACCCGCACGCCTCAGTTCCGCCTTATCTTCCTCTTGGGATCCGCATTCGGGCTAGTACTCTGGCTTCCGCACTTGATGGGAAAGGGCCGCAACACGCACTCGTTCATGAATGAGAACATTCTGACCTTTGCCAGTGTTTATGGCGTGCTGGTTTTGGGCCAGGTGTCCTATTTCAATTGCTTCGGATTGGAACGTTCGGCCGCACAGGCCTGGTATTCCTTCCCGGTGCCCGTGATTCGGACGCTTGTGGCAAAGAATCTTGCGGCCGCAGTCTTCATCGCGGTGGAGGTGGCGCTGGTGACTCTGACCAGCATTGTGCTTCGCCTGGATGTCAGCCCGGTGAAATTCATTGAGAACATAGTTGTGTCGGGCCTGGCGGCACTCTATCTGATGGCATTCGGGAACATCGCGTCGGTGCGAATGCCGCGTGCCATAAACCCGGACAAAATGACCCAAAGTGGCGCGTCCAAGGCGATGAATGCGGTGATTCTGCTGGTTTTTCCGGTAGTAATGCTGCCTGTGGGCCTGGCCTACTGGGCCCGAGTTGTGTTTCACAGCGAGCCGATCTTCTTCGCGCTGCTCGGAGTAGCGGGAATCCTGGGCGCGATTCTCTACTGGATGGGACTTACTTCCGCCGCAGGCGCAATGTATCGGCGGCGTGAGAAGATTCTGACCGATTTGTCGCGCGGCGAAGGTCCGCTCTCGATCACGTAAGCAGAAACCGTAGCGGCCATTTGGAACATTTCGTGATACCGATTCGAGGCGTTGTTCGAATGCGGCCCGGTTCCGGCGTGGGCCGCTCTTCGATGAAAAGAGAACCTTGAGTGACATCCGCGCCGTTCAATGCGCGCGTAATCCCGAGGGCTTGCGTGAGCTTCCCTGGACCGTTCGAAAGCTCGTCGTCCTTGTTCGGGTAGTTCCTGCGTTGCCGCATCACTTCGAGGCCGCGTTCCGGCGCGAGTGCCCGCAGCAGCACGCATCCGGCGGCGCCCTCCGGTTCGGCGACGATGTTCAGGCATTCGTGGATGCCATAGTTCAGATACACATACGCATGCCCGGGAGGACCGAAGATCACAGAGGTTCGGGGCGTAATTCCCCGTGCTGAGTGGCTTGCCAGGTCTTCACCGCCCAGATAGGCTTCGGTTTCGACGATCACGCCCGCGGTTGCGCCGTGCACCAGAAGCTGGCCCAGAAGGGCGCGCGCGACCTCGACGGTGGGGCGCTGATAGAACGCGCGTGGGAGAATGGCAGTCATTCGCCACCATTATGCGTTTGTTCACAGCATTGGAATTGGAGTCCGCGGTTGCGCGCAAAGTACAGGAACTGGTGTTGGAATTAAAACCATTGGCTCGTATCCGGTGGAGTCCGCCGGAGAACCTGCACATCACGACGAAGTTTATCGGCGAGTGGCCGCAGGAGCGTATGGGTGAGCTTCGTGAGCACATGCCTGCCGGCGCAGGCGAGATTGACGTGCCGGTTAGCGGGCTTGGCTTTTTTCCCAATGAGCGCTTCCCGCGAGTGTTCTTCGCCGGGGTGAAGAGCACGCCCAAGCTGGAATCGCTCGCAAAGGCGACGGACGAAGCGATGGCGGAACTGGGTGTTCCGCCGGAAAAACACCCGTACCGCCCTCACGTTACGCTGGCCCGGATTCCGGAATCGGTCCGGCTTCATGGATTGCGCGACCGCATCGCCCAGCTTGGATTTGTCGATTTCGGAGGATTTCGCGCGCGTGAATTTGCTCTCTTCGAGAGCCGTAACTCCCGCTATCTGCGGCTGGAGAGTTTCCCTCTGGTGCGCGGCGCCGCATGAACTGGCTGATTCTGATTGCGGCTTACCTGATTGGGGGAATCCCGTTTGGATATCTGCTGGTCCGGTGGAAGACCGGGGCTGACGTTCGCACGGCAGGCAGCGGGAATATCGGGGCTACGAATGTGCACCGGGCGGCTGGTCCGGCGGCCGGGATCGCCACGCTGGCGCTGGATGCTGTTAAGGGATACTTCGCGGTGTGGCTGATGTGGAAGCTGAGCGGTGCGAGCATGGGGTGGGCCAGC
Source organism: Acidobacteriota bacterium (assembly GCA_030947245.1). Lineage (GTDB taxonomy): Bacteria > Acidobacteriota > Terriglobia > Bryobacterales > Bryobacteraceae > JALYXI01. The sequence goes on along the minus strand of JALYXI010000163.1, from coordinate 4,144 downwards.
GCCTCGGGGGTTGCCGTGATGCTGGGGCACGTGTACACGCCTTTTCTTGGTTTCAAGGGAGGCAAAGGCGTCGCTACCTTCCTGGGTGCTTTCCTGTTTCTTGCTCCCGCCGCGACCGCCGCGGTGTTCGTGGTGTTCGCAGCGGCGGCCGCGATGACACGAATCGTTTCGGTTGGTTCCATTCTCGGGGCGATTACGTTTCCTCTCGCTGTTTGGCTGATTCAACGGCCGGACTGGCCTTTGATGGCTGCCTCCGTGGCTTGCTGCGCGCTGGTGCTTTACCGGCATCTTGAGAATGCCGGCCGCATCCACGCCGGTACGGAGCGCGTTTTTACCTGGGGAGGCAGGCGCGGTTGACGCGCCCGGCGGTGCTGGGCGGAGGCAGTTGGGGAACCGCTCTGGCGCTGGTGTTGGCACGGCGCGGTTTGCCGGTCCGGTTGTGGATTCACAATGCCGAATTGGCCAGGCGCGTAGTTGAAACGCGCGTGAACGATACCTATCTGCCCGGCTTCGAATTACCGGAGAACATATTGATCGGCTCCGAACCGGCTTCTTCTCTGGAGACAGCGGACGTCGTGGTTACGGCGGTTCCGTCCCATGTTTTGCGTTCCGTTCTCGCGAAGGCCCGGCAGTATATTTCGCCGGGGGCGCCGTTCGTAAGCGCAACTAAGGGTTTGGAGGAGGGCACGCTGTTTCGCATGTCGGAGGTGATAGGTCAAGTTACCGGGCGACGTGATATTGCCGTCCTTTCCGGGCCTAGTTTCGCGCGCGAAGTGGCGGCGGAGCAGCCGACGGCGGTGGTTACCGCAGCCCACGACCCGGCGCTGGCCCAAGCGGTTCAGCGGCTCTTTTCCGGTTCGCGGTTTCGCGTCTATACCAGCGCAGACCCGATCGGGGTGGAAATTGGCGGCGCGATGAAAAACGTGGTGGCTTTGGGGGCGGGTATTTGCCACGGGCTCGGACTGGGCCAAAACGCGCTGGCCGCATTGGTAACGCGAGGATTAGCCGAAATCACGCGTCTCGCGCTGGCCCTAGGCGGCCAGCCGCGGACATTGGCGGGATTGGCGGGGCTTGGAGATTTGGTTCTCACCTGCACCGGGAACCTTAGCCGGAATCGGAACGTGGGCATCCAATTGGCGGAAGGGAAGCGGCTCGATGACATCACAGGCGCGATGCGAATGGTGGCGGAAGGAGTGAAAACAACGCATTCCGTTGTGCAGCTTGGCAAGAGGCACAACGTGGTTCTTCCGATCGCTGAGCAAATGCATGCGGTGCTACACTCGGAGCGTTCCCCCGCGGAAGCCATCCGCCGGCTGATGGAACGGTCACTGCGGGAAGAGTGACTTCTTTTCTCAGCGGTAACGCGAAACATTTCATGCCTCAAGGGGTTAACACTGCCATGGGAGCCACGACGGCTCTTGACCTGGACGCGCAGCTCATGCTTCGGGTCAAGGACGGTGACGGGGCTAGTTTCGAGTTGCTGCTTGAGAAACACCGGTCCCCGGTGGTGCGTTTCTTATACCGGATGGTGCAGGATTCCGCAATCGCCGAAGAGTTGGCGCAGGAGGTTTTTTTACGGGTCTATCGATCGCGCGGAACTTACGAACCCACGGCAAAATTCACTACTTGGCTGTTTCGCATTGCGACCCATCTGGCTTTGAACTGGCTACGCGATGGAAAAAACGAGCGGGGGCAGGAACGGCTGGACGATGATTCGGGAGGCGGCACAGCCCGTCAGGTTTCAGATCGCAAGCCGACGGTGGAAAGCCGCATGGTGCGCGAGGTGAAACTGCGGGAGGTTCGGGACGCGATTGCGAACCTGCCTGAGAAACAACGCGCGGCTGTTTTGATGCATAAGTACGAAGAGATGGAATACACGCAAATTGCGACGGTGCTGAGCTGCTCGGAATCAGCCGTTAAGTCGCTGCTGTTCCGGGCATATGAGACCCTACGGGCTCGATTAGCCCACTTGGCTTAGATGACGTTAGAGAGGGAACTGAGATGAAAAAATTCCGGAGAGAGGATGACCGGCACGCGGATCTGCTCATGGCGTGTTCCCCCGGTAAACTGGATGCGGAGAAGAATATTGAGCTGACGCGGCATTTGGAGTCCTGTCCGCAATGTGCACAGACCTTAGAGGCGCAGCGAACTGTTTGGAAAGCGCTGGATGACTGGGAAGCACCGGGCATAAGCGCTGGATTCAATCGCGCACTGTACGCCAAGATTGAGGCTTCGGGGGCGGCGCATCGCTGGTATGATCGTTTGGCCGTTTCGTTGAAGCTGATGTTCGCCCAACCTGCGTTGGCTCTTGCGTTTGCCGGCTTGCTGGTGGCTGCGGGCTTCATTTTGGATCATCCCGGCGCCGCTGTATCTCCGGTGACCGCCATTCATCCTTCTTCCCTGAAAGTTTCGGCTAAGGAAGCGGAGCAAGTGGAAAAGACGTTGGATGATCTGGAAATGCTTCGCCAGTTCGATCTGAATTCCGATGAAAAAGAAGCCGTTTCGAAATCCATGTAGCCCCGCTCATCGATGGTGAAGCTTCCAACCCGAAGTCAAAAGCTGGCTGCATTGTCCGCTCTGGTGTTACTTGGCGCGGCGGGAACCGCTGATGCGCAACGCGGCCCCCGAAGTATGAGCCGGCCTACGCGTCCCCGGCCGGAATTCGGTGAAAGCGCTCGCCGGAACGGAGGCCCTAAACGGGAGAGCGATGAACAGATCAGGCACCTGGAAAAAATGTCTTCCGGGGAGAGGCAGACGGCGTTGGAAGCGCTGCCGGCCGAACAACGGCAGAAAATCGAGAACCGGCTTTCCCGGCTGAAGAAACTGTCACCCGATGAGCGCGCCCAACTGCGGGACCGGCTGCAGCGGTTTAAGAACTTGAGTCCCGAGCAGCAAGAGCACGTTCGTCACGTAGCCAGCACGATTCAACAATTGCCGGATCAGCGGAAAGCAGCGGTTCGCCAGGAGTTGGAGACGTTGCGGGGCCTTCCGGAAGCGGAACGCCAGCCCCGCATGCAAAGTTCCACTTGGAAAAGACAATTCTCTCCCGAAGAGCAGGAAATTCTTCGGGAATCCTCCGCGCTTCTTCCGGAATATTAAGGGGATTCACAGAGGGGCGGGCGGGCCCACCCCAGCGCAAACTCAAATTAGACGTGAGCGTCCAGCATCTTCTGAAGGTCCGACTTGCCAACTGCTCCGACCCGCTGATCCACAACCTTGCCGCCCTTAAAGAGAAGCAGTGCCGGAATCCCACGAATCTGGTATCGCGCGGCAGTCTGACCGTTGTCGTCGACGTTCAGCTTGCCGACCACTGCTTTACCTTGATAATCCACCGCAATTGCGTCAATCGTTGGCGTCATCATGCGGCAGGGACCGCACCATTCCGCCCAAAAGTCTACCAGGACGGGCTTTTCGGCCTTCAAAACCTCCGTGTCGAAAGCGGAGTCTGTAAACGTCAATGTGTTAGTTCCTGCCATATAATTGCCTCGAATAGTTTAGATTGTTTGGTTTGCATTAGGATTCAACAGGCGACGGTAAAGCCGGCCATACTCCCGGGCTGAGCTGTTCCATGAAAAATCCCGCGACATTCCACTCCGCATCATCGCTTGCCAGCGTTTCCGGTTCGCGAATCCACCAAAGGCGCTGTGCATCGCAGTTTGTAACGCCTCCGGAGAATACTTGGCAAATTTATAGCCAGTCCCGGCATCGATGCTGTCATCCAGGCCCCCGGTAGCGCGGACCACCGGAACCGTCCCATAGCGGAGGCTGTAGATCTGGTTCAGTCCACATGGTTCGTAAAGGCTGGGCATCAGGAATATGTCAGCCCCGGCTTCGATCCGGTGCGCCAGTTGGTCGTTGTAGCCCAGATAAAGGCCGACGCGGCCAGGATATTCGGCGGCTAACGCGCGAAATACGTTCTCATACTCCGGTTCTCCACTCCCCAACGCAACCAGGTTAAATTGTTCCGTTGCGAACAGGTCCGGAGCGGCTGCGGCGATCAGATCCGCTCCTTTTTGCGCTGTGAAGCGCGAAACGATCCCGACCAGCGGGATTTCCGGGCTTTCAGGAAGGCTGAATTGACGCAGCAAGTCCCGTTTGCATTCCGCTTTTCCGGAGAGATCGGAGGCAGAATATAGGGCGGGAA
>JALYXI010000134.1 GCA_030947245.1 Acidobacteriota bacterium | reverse complement strand
ATCGGGATCACATCCAGCGTCTTAACCAGCCGAACCTTGTGAGTTTCGATGTAGCCGCGCGCGCCCTCATCGTGGCCCCATTCGAAAATGTATTCGGCCGGAACTCGCGGACGCCGGAGAAACTTGGTGTATTGCGCGGCAACCTTTGCCCAATTGCATTCGCGCAGCACCCACTCACGCGCGCGGGCTCCCATAGCTTGGGCGAGATCGGGACGCGTAGCCAGCAGTTTCATGTAGCCGAAGAGAACGTCCTCTTCACACCGGTCCACGGGAACTTTCAGGCAAATGGCGTCCGGAAACTCGGCGAAGCTCCCGAGATCGGACACCAACACCGCGCGGCCCAGCCCAAGAGCACGCAGCAGGCTCCCTGAGCTTTCACCCACAGTGGGGAAGCGCAGGTTCAGCACAACGCCGCAGGCTGCGATATAACCGGCGAAGTCTGCAATCGGCGTAAAGCCCAGAACGCGCACATGCGCTTGCAACCCGAGAGAGCTGATGAGCGAGGCAACGGGAAACTCCGGATGCGGTTCCCCCACCAGAATCATCTTCGCTTCAGGAACTTCCTTCACCAGACGCCGGAAAGCCCGTAGCGATTCGCCGATCCGCTTGTAAGGCTTCAGATACCCGAATGCGCCGAACAGCGGGACATCGTCATCCAGCCCAAGTTTGGCGCGGTAAACGGCGCCGTCCACCGGCTCCACCCATGCGCCATGCGGGATTACGGCGAGCGGCCCAAGATAACCGGATTGGCGGAGCTGATCCTCCATGAAACGGCTGTGGACAATGACCCCCTTCGATTGCTCCAGGATGCGGCGGGTCATCGGCACGCCTTCATAATCGGGACCCACGGCCAAGGTGCGGGCTTCCTCGGCCCGCGCACGGGCCGGTTCACCGCCGTTGTACGCGGCTTCCGCGACGTAGGCGTCCCAGTCGCCTTGCGTGACGGTCAGGTGAGTCACCAGATGGTGGAGATTTAATTCGTGCAGAACCACCACGCCGGGATGCCGCAGAGCGGCCCGGTAGACAAAATCGTGGTGCGGGTTGTTGCCCAGGTGGTACAGTATGGCATCGAAGCCGGCGGGGTGAAAGGTCTTCTCCGCGGAAGAGAAAACTTCCACCTTATTCAAATTGCGAAGTTCGCGGACCAGGGCTTCAGAATAGTCGGCAATGCCGCTCGGGGAGGGCGGCATGGGCGAGAAAAACGCGAGCTTCAGCGAACAAGCTCCATCGCAAAGGTGCCGAGCGGAAAGGGCGCGCGGATCAGAACCGGAGTGCGCGAAGCGTTCCGGGCGAAGTAGATTTCCAGGCGGTAATCGCCGATCTTCGGCAGAGTCAGAATGCAGATCACCTTTTCGGTTTCGGTGGGCCTTTCGCTTACGGTGATGGTCTGGGGACCGCCGGATTCGAAACGAACCGGATAGCCGGAGCCGAATAGAACCGTCTGAGGCGCCGGAAGTTTCGATTGCCGGGCGTAAGAAAGAAGCGCCAGTGAATCGCGCGGGCAGGATTGAAACGGCAACTCTGTTTTTCCGCCGTTTACCGTTTCGCGGGTGATTCGGCCATCGGAAGCTACACGGATGCGTTCGTTCGCTTTCTTGCCGCCGTGGGCGGTTTCGCGCGTAAACTCGACGGTACAGCCCGCGGCGTTGCTGCTTGAGGTGTAGTGGTCGTGAATGCCGAATGCGGGAAGACTTGCATCCAGGTCGAACGTTGCGAGCGAGCCGTTTTGAGTCAGGCGCGCTTCGCCCAGGCTCAGGCCGCTGGGCCAGATCAGGTTATAGGTCAGAGATTCAGCGTGCAGGGGCGTCAGAAGTAAAAGGAGCCCTATAAGAGCATGCCAATCAAGCTGTGGCATGAGTGAGCAAGGGCTGGCCGGATACTTCGCGGTAGAGTCCGAGCGTGGCTTCGGCTGTTTTAGACCAGGTGAAATGAGCGGCTTGAGCCTGGCCCATCCGCTCCAAACGGGCGCGAAGATCGGGGTTGAGCAAAACTTTCGAGAGTGCGGCGGTTATATCCCGGTCATGCGCCGGGTTGAATAGGAGGGCGGCATTGCCCGCTACTTCCGGGATGGACGAAGTGTCTGAGCAGACCACGGCTCTTCCGCAGGCCATCGCTTCCAGAACAGGCAATCCAAAGCCTTCGTACAACGAGGGGAAGGCAAAACAGTCACACGCATTGTAGAGCTGAAGCAGGTCGTTATCGGAGACGAACCCGGGAAAATGGATGCGGTCAGCCACGCCGGACTGGCGCGCCGCCTCATGGACGCGTTCGCCGTGCCAGGTGTCTTTTCCTGCCAGAACAAGGTGATGGGGCAGTTCCGGATATTGGGTCAGGAGGCGCCCGAATGCATGAATCAGGCCGATGTGATTTTTGCGTGGCTGCAGGTCTCCGACGCTTAGCACGAAGGGCGCGCGGATCCGGAAGCGCTCTTCCACCCCGCGCACCGCCTGAGCGCGATTCGCCGCGCGAAAGAATGGATTTGCGGCGTCCGGGATCACGGAAATGCGGTCCTGGGAGAGGCCATAAGCTCGCACGATGGAATCCCGGGCGAACTCCGTTCCCGTAATGATGCGTACGGCCGAACGAACCGTGCGCGCGACCGTTACGCGGAGTTGCAGCGCCCGCGCCCGGGTGAAGTATTCGGGATGCTCCAGAAAGCTGACATCATGCACGCTGACCACGATGGGAACCGGGCAGCGAAGCGGAGCGGTGTATTGAACGTGAAGGAGCGCCGGGCGGTCTTCCCGTAATTTCCGCCCGAAGTCGAGACCTAACCTCACAAAAGGATTCCGGGCAATCTGGCGGACGGTGAACCGGGACGGAACTGCCGCCGCGGCTTCGCGGCCCGTGACGTAAGCGAGAAACTCCGATTCGCCATCAATCGCGGCGAAGGCGTCAAGAAGGCTGCGGACGTAAACCTCGTTTCCGGTAAGGTGCCTTCCTATTGCGTGTGCATCGACGGCATATCGCATTCAGACTCTTCCACTATACAACCGCTTCAGTAGGGAAATAGTTGCAAAGTCCTTCGCTATCAAGCTGAGGGAATCAGATGGTCAGAGATGAGTGTTTCAGGTGAGCCCAGGCGGCTTGCCAGGTAAGCGACTGCTCATAGACCTGGCGCGCATGGCTGCCAAGTTCGTTTCGCAAGGCACTCGCGGCGAGCAGGCGGTTCAGCGCGGCCAGGAACGCGCCGGGGCTGTCGGCAAGGAGCAGCGTTCCAGCCGCGGGAAGACCTTCGGCGCCGAGAGTGGTGGAAACCACCGGGCGGGCGGCTGCCCAAGCCTCGATGATCTTCAGCCGGGTTCCGGACCCGGACCGAAGGGGAACCACAACTGCGCGCGCGCGGGCGAGTTCCACAACCGCATCGGCCACAGGTCCTACCAGCACAACGCGAGGAAGATGAGATACCAAATGACGTACGCCGCCGGGATTCATGCCGATTAACCGCCATACCAGCCTCGGATGTTCGGCGCTCAACTCGGGCCAAACGTGGCGGGCAAACCAGGCCACGGCGGTTTGGTTCGGGTGGTAGTCGAAATTGCCGGAGAAGGCGATTGCTTCCTCTTCAGGAACGTCAGGAATGGAATGGAGCGGAATGGAATTCGGGAAAACAATAGTGCGGGGGTGGTGAATCCGCGCGGAATCGCACTCCGAAGCGGTCAGCACCTCAGTGAAACGGGGGAGCCAACGAGCTTCGAGACGGCGCGCCGTCCGGACGAAATGGAGATGCGCCGCCCGTTCCAAGGTGGAGCTTGCAGCTTGGGCCGTTGTGTGGTGCAACGCACTTTCGATGTTGTGAAGGTCTAAGACAGTGTTGTCCGCGTACGGAGCCAGAGTGGAGTAATAGGGTGCGCACCAGAAGTGCTCAACCACCGCGGTCCTGTAGCGGTGCCGCGCGAGAAAAGCTTCGATGGGTTGGGCGAAGCCCTCAAAGCGGTCGAGCAGCGGAAGAGTATTGCGAAGCAAGCGGCCGGTGTTGCGAATGGCGCGGGACAATCCATCGCGGCGGTGCCGGGGCAGTTCCAGCACTAAGACGCGGCCGGCTAAATTTGCGGGCAGACTGGCAACCGGCTGCTGGGAATCCAAATGGCGGAACAGGATCAGGTCCACCGTGTGATGCTGCGCCAGATAGTGGAGGATTGAGGCTGTACGGAGAGCTCCGCCTCCCTGCAGCGGGTAAGGGAGTTCGGGAGAAAGCATCAGAGCGCGGGGCATTCAGGATGAGAGCCCCATTGCTCTCCGATACACCACGTGAGTGGCTTTGGCGGTCCGTTCCCAACTGAAGTTGGCGGCGCGGCTCAGCGCGGCGTCACGAAGATTGGGGATTGCGCGAAAGGCTTCGGCCAAGTGCTCGGTGTGAAGGGCGGCGCCGGCGGTGAGCTCGCGGAGGGCCGGGTCGTTTGAGGTGATTACGGTGGCGCCGCACTGCATCGCTTCCAGCACAGGCAGGCCGAAGCCTTCATACTCCGAGGGGTAAAAGACGGCGATCGCGTTCGTGTAAAGAGTGGGAAGCGCGCTGTCCGGCACTTCGCCGAGTTGTTGAAGATTGGGCTCATGCGGAATCGGGGGAAAGTCTTCCCGCCGCCGGCCCGCCAGCTTCATCACAATATGGGGCGCTGTGTTTCGCCACGCTTCCAGGAGGCGCGAGAGACCTTTTCGGGGTTCCTGCGTGCCGACAAATAGAAAGTAGGGTTCTGCGGACTGAGGCGCCGGGCGGAAGAGCGGAGATGCGGCCAACGGGATCGCGGTAATGCGCTCCGGGGCGATACGGAAACGGGCGATCGCTTCCCGGCGGATCGCTTCGCTGGGAGTAATGATGTGGGTGGCGCGAGGAATCAGGTAAGGCGTGCGGCGGCGGATGGTGCTTGCGCCTTTGCTCCCGTGCCACGCTCGGTTGCGCCACGGAGAAAGGTCGTGGAGAGTGAGCACCGTGGGAC
>JALYXI010000098.1 GCA_030947245.1 Acidobacteriota bacterium | reverse complement strand
ATTATGGGGAGGAAGTCACATCAAAGATCGTGTTCATCTGCTCAGACATGTGGGAACCCTACTTGAAGGTTATCCGTGAGAAATGTTCCGGCGCCCTGCACATTCTCGACCGCTTCCATATCGTCGCGAAAATGAACAAGGCGCTGGACGAGATCCGCGCCGAGGAAACGCGCCGCATGAGGCATGAAGGGCGCGACCCGGTCTTAAAGAAATCCCGCCGGCTGTTGCTCAAACGCAGTCAGAATCTCGGCGAGGAGCAGCACTTCCGGCTCCGCGACCTCCTCCGCTACAACCTGAGAACTGTGCGCGCTTAACTTCTGAAGGAAGCTTTTCAGCAACTCTGGAAGTACCACTCGCCCACGTGGGCCGGCAAGTTCCTCGATGAATGGTGTCGCCAGACCATGCGGTCCCGCATTGAGCCCATCAAAAAGATTGCACGCTCTCCGTAACAACAAGGCCAAAGTCACTATGAGAGAATCGTACGGCTTTCGCACCTACCGAGTCCTCGAACTTGCACTCTGTCACTCACCTGGCAAGCTGCCAGAACCGGAATCCACCCACGATTTCTTTGACGAGTCATTTGTGTCAGGGACCAGGCGGCGGGATAACCTGGACTTTCACGGTAGGCAAGCCCACGATGTCGTACGTCCCCGACGCGATCCCGATTCCCGCCTGTTCGAACCCATCCAGGATTTCGCGGCTCATTTGGCTCTTCACCTCGCGAACCCCGTAGTCCTCCACAATGAAGCGGACGGCCATCTCAATCCAGTTGTCCGTCAAACGCAGATAGACCGTAGGCTCCAGCTCAGCGCTTTTTATCGCATAGCGGCGCTCCAGTTCCTTCAGCGCGGGCTCGCTCAGATCGGCAATCCTGATCGTATTCCTTCGCGCTGCCTCCAGGAGGATGGCCTCGGCGCGCTTTCGGTCCGCGCTGTACTGGATCGGCAGATGAAGTTCTTCCCAGATATAGGGAAAGTCGCGCGTATAGTTGTATACCGGATCGTCGAAGATTTTCGCGTTGGTAACCGTCACGATGCGCCCGCTGTATTGGCGGCTTTGCACCCACATCGCGGGGTCGGCGTTCTGAACGCTGGGCGGCTGGCCCATCTCCATAATGGTGGTTTGCAGAAACCCGAGTGCGATCACATCGCCGCGGATGCCGCCCATGGTGATGCGATCACCGACGTTGAACGTTTTACCGCGAAGGATGACGATATAGCCCGCGAGCGCCGTAACAACGCGCTGAAGAGCAAAGGCCAGGCCCGCTGTAATCAGGCCGAAAGCCGTCGAAAGGCGGGAGGGGTTATCAAACCAGATCGAGACCAGCCCGACTAAGCTGAGAACCGCCACGGCGATGGAGATGCCCTGGTGCGTCCAGAAAGCAACACGTTCGCTCTTGGCATCGCGGGCGCCACGCCGCGCGATTGCCTTGAGAACCCTGCCGGTCAACACTACGGCGGCAACAAGCAGGACCGAAAGGACAAACTTCCGGGCGTTTTCGGGACTGAAGCCGAGCAACTTCACCCCAAAGACCTGCAGCACGCGGCTGGCGTCCGCGGATTGCAACATGATTAATACGCTTGGATCAGAATGCTTTGGCTCCGGCCTCCGCGACTGCCTGATCCTGCTTGCCCATCCCACCGCTCACGCCCACGGCGCCGACTACCTCACCGCCCTTCTTCAGCGGAATGCCGCCTGCAAAGATCATGACTTTGCCATGATTGGAAACGTGAATGCCAAAGAATTGGTCGCCCGACTGACTGAGTTCGGCTAGTTCTTTGGTGGAAATGTCGAAGGCGCGCGCGGTCCAGGCCTTGTTGATTGCGATATCCACGCTCCCCATCCAGGCCTTATCCATACGTACGTGCGCCACCAAGTTACCGCCGGCGTCCACCACGGCGATATTCATGGGTTGTCCAATATGCTCCGCCTCTTTCTCAGCGGCGGCGATGATGCGTCTTGCGTCTGCGAGTGTGATCATAGAATCTCTTCATTTAGAGTACAGATACGACGCGATATCAATCGCGTCCTGTGCCGTTACGCCCAGATTCGGCATTGCAGTGTGCTCGTTGACCGAATGGGGATCGCGAATCCAGCGTTCCAAATTCTGCGGATTATTCTGCAACATGCCCGCGACATAGAGGCGGTCGCGGATATTCGTCAGCGGCGGCCCCACCAGGCCATGGGCATTTCCGAGGCTCTTGATGGTGTGGCAGGAACCGCAGCCATAGCGGAAAATCGCTGCGCCGCCGCGCGCCGGATCGCCGCCGGCCACAGGGAACGCCGGGGTTCGACAGGACCAAAGCAGCAGAACCGCGGCGCACAGCCCGCTAATCCGCATAACTCCTCCACCCGGCCGCTGTAACGCCGCTTTCGCGCAGCCATGCCGCAAACAAAGCAAGCGCGGCCGCCAAATAGACCAGGCCGCCCGGCACCCACATGATCAGCCCGCCGATCTGTTGATCTTCCAGCGCGGAAACGCCCCAGAGGGGAGCCGTTGCCCGATACGCGGGATACCAGACCGTTCGCGCGAACGTGAGCAACGCGCCCAGGACGCTGGTGTGCACCGCCGTTGTAAAGAGATACAGCACTCCGGCCCCGTAGCTGTGTGCCCCGCGGGCATAGAAGAGAGACCACCAGAACAAGAGCGCGGAACCCAAAAAGCTGATGTGCTGCGCCGAATGGATCCAGTCGTTAGTTAGCGTCGCTTGAAAAAGTGCGGGCGCGTGCCACACCCAAAGTGTCACGCCGTGAATGGCCCAGGCCGCGGCCGGAGCCGTGATGCCCACCCAGACAAACTGCACGGGCTGAGCCTTAGCCCATCGCCCCGCCGTGCGGCGCCATTCGAAAGGCAAGCCCCACAAAAACGGCGGCAGGGGCCGCGAAAGTACCAGC
>JALYXI010000065.1 GCA_030947245.1 Acidobacteriota bacterium | reverse complement strand
TTGCAGCACGCGTCCCAACCGTGGCAACTGCTCTGTGTCGGAGACGTCCAGTTGCGAAATTCCCTCGCGCGCGAGCAGATCGGAAGGCAGATACACGCGCCCCCGCCGCTGATCTTCTCCTATATCGCGAAGAAAGTTAGTCAATTGGAGCGCGATCCCCAACTCACGCGACGCGTGAAGCGCTCTGCTGAACTCAGCCGGCCGGCTCGGGCCGTACACATGGGCCAGGAAGTATCCCACCACGATCGCGCTGCCGTAGATATAGTGGCCGATCAGATCATCCAGAGAAGAAAACGGGCGCGGCGCCGCATCCAGCCTCATGGCATCGAGAAAAGAGTGGTAATGCTCCTCCGGAATTTTGCAATCCTGTACCACCTGCGCGAATGCGGCAAGCACCGTAGGCACGCCGGCCTGTAGCCGGGTACGGACACCGGAGAACGCGATTGCCTGCCCGTATGCGGTCTGCCACCGGTCCAGTTCCGATATTTGGTTTGAAGCGCCGATCGGAAAAGAATCCACCACTTCGTCCGGATACCGAACGGCTGCGTAGATTACTTCCACCCGCGCCCGTTTCGCAGGCGGCAGAAACCGCGTTACCAGAAAGAAGCTGGTGCTGTATGTGCGCAACACCACACGGCATCGCGCGGCCACAGCCTGCCACGACTCCGTATCCGAGCCGCACCCCATCGCCGCGGCAAGCGTCTCAGCTTCGAATTGCTTCCAATACAACGGGTCCCACGGTGGACGCATCATTCTCGCATCATTCTTCTGATGTTGAATGAGCGGACTCCGATTGAGAAATTTGGCTTGGGTCGAAAATGGTGCTGTTATGATCGCACTACGCCCGGGAAGTCCACCAATATGAAGCGAAGTGCTCCTGCCCGCTGTGGCTCCGGCGCAGGCGTAAAGCAGATGCGAATCGGCTTGGCGATAGGTAAATAGGCAATGCGGCAACATCGCCGATTGGCAGGGCTTGTCCTGGGGACTTCGGCTCTTGCGGGAACGATTTGCTTCACGGGTGTTCACTTGCTCCGGACACCGGGCGTCGTGCGCGCCCAAAACAAGTTGTCCGGGCCGACGCACAGGGAAGCCGGATATGTAACTCCTGAAGCTTGCGCCGGCTGTCATCGAGACATCTGGGAGACCTACCGCCGAACGGGTATGGCGCGCTCTTTTTACCGGCCCGCCCCCGCAAACACTATAGAAGACTACACGAAGAACAACACCTTCTACCATCAGCCGTCGGACAGCTATTTCACCATGCTCCGGCGCGATGGCAAGTACTATCAGCGCCGCTACCAGATCGATCTCAATGGCAACCAGATCAATCCAGTAGAGAAGCAAATCGATTTTATTCTGGGATCCGGTAATCACTCGCGCGCATACTTGCACCGGACCGCACAGAATAAGCTGATTGAACTGCCGCTTGCGTGGTACGCCGAGCAGGGAGGCTACTGGGCGATGAACCCGGGGTATGACCGTCCGCATCACGATGGCTTTCGTCGCGAGATCACTTACGATTGCATGTTTTGTCACAACCGGTATCCGGAGATCCCGGCGGAAAATGACCAGCCTTTCGCGGAACCTGTATACGCCGATACGCTACCGGAAGGCATTGACTGCCAGAGATGCCACGGCCCCGGCCGCACGCACGCGCAGTTGGCGAAAATATCCGGCGCCAAGCCGGAAGACATACGCAACCCATCGTTAACCCGTCACGCCTCGGGACGCAGCGCCAGATGGAAGTCTGTATGCAGTGCCATCTTGAGACCACCAGCTTTCCCTTGCCGAACTCGATTCAGCGGTATGAGCGAGGCCCGTTCTCTTACAGGCCGGGTGAGCCTCTGGCCGCGTTCATCTTGAACTTCGACCACGCCGCGGGAAAGGGGCGCGACGATAAATACGAAATCGTCAACGCGGCGTACCGGCTGCGGCGCTCTGCCTGTTTCCTGCAAAGTAAAGGCAAGCTGACTTGCACCACATGCCACAACCCGCACAGCATTCCGCGCGGGGAAGAAGCGGCGCGGCATTACGCCGCTGTCTGCCGACAATGCCATGCTTCGGGTTTCGACCGGTTGGTAGCGTCAGGTAAACACACAAGCGCGGACGGCTGCACCGATTGCCACATGCCGAAGCGGCGCACGGAGGATGTGGTGCACGTGGTGATGACCGACCACTACATCCAGCGGCGCAAACCCGCCGGGGATCCGCTGGCGGAAATGGCTGAACTGCACGAGACAGAGGACAATGCATACCGCGGCGAGGTTGTGCCGTACTATCCCAAAGAGTTGCCCCACAACGGTGAAAATGACCTCTATCTCGCCATCGCTCAGGTTATCCAGAGAAGCAACCTAAGGAATGGAATCGCGCAGCTCACGGCGGCGATCGAACGGCATCCTCCTGAACGCGCGGAATATTATTTTGAGCTGGCGGAGGCGTTGCGAGACAACGGGCAGTTAGGAAA
>JALYXI010000120.1 GCA_030947245.1 Acidobacteriota bacterium | reverse complement strand
GCGGAGCGCTATTACGCCACACAGTCCTCGAACCAGTTTCTCTCCCGCATCCGTATTCCGGCGCTTCTGATTGCCGCTCAAGACGATCCGCTGATTCCGTTTGCCATGTACCGTGACGCGCGGCCCGAAGCCAACCCGCTGATCCAAACAAACTACCCCGCGCACGGCGGCCATCTTGGCTTCCTTGCCCGCCACGCACCCCGATTTTGGGCGGACGAGACGATTATTGCCTGGATTGCAGAGCAGCTTCACTCCGTCTAACCGGTTTTTACATTCATTTAACAGCTCGTTCGCAACCGGAAGCGCCTGAACACGTTACAGTACATATTCGCTATGGCAGCATCGGCTCCCGCGCTCGATTTCGATACGCAGTTAATGGCTGCCGCTCAGCGGGGTGACGACCGCTGCTTCACGCTCCTGGTGGACCGTCACCGCACGCAGGTGGTCCAGCACCTTTGCCGTCTTGTGCAGAATCCCGCTGTTGCGGAAGAACTGGCGCAGGATGTCTTTCTCCGGGTCTACCGTTCGCGTTGTGCCTGGACGCCTTCGGCCAAGTTCACCACCTGGCTGTTCCGCATTTCCACCAACGTCGCTTACAACTATTTTCGCGACCAACGCCACCACAACCGCAACGTAAGCCTGGATCGGGATATTCCGGGCGTCCGCAAGCGCGAGTATCCCGAGCCGCTCCGAAGCGTGGAAGAGGCTCTGGTTGATAAGGTGCGAGTGGGCCGGATTCGCGAGGCCATCGCCAGCCTTCCGGTAAAACAGCGCAGCGCGGTTCTGATGCACAAGTACGAAGAGATGGATTACTCGCAAATCTCACAAGCCCTGGGCTGCACGCCTTCCGCCCTGAAGGCACTCATGTTTCGCGCTTATGAAAGCTTGCGGAAACAGCTTGCCGGTCTTTGAGCGCCTACACTGGAAGAAATCGATGTCTCCCCGGCGTTCATTCAGGCCGTATTTGCTGGTCACGGCGCTGGCCTGCGTCCTAATTGTGTTGGCTTTCGTGCAGTACCGTTGGAGCGAACAGGTAAGCGCGGCGGAACGGCAGCAGATGCGCGCCAGCCTCCAAATTGCAGTCGGCCAATTCCGGCAGGAGTTCACCAGAGAAATGGGAACGCTCTGCGCGGGGTTGCAGCCAGAGGGCGACGCGGTGGATTCAGGCGATTGGGACCGCGTGGCGCGGCAGCAGGCGGAATGGCTGCACAGCGCGGCGGACGCGAGCCTGGTTTCCGCGGTTTACCTTTGGAAGAATCAGGCAGGTGGCTCGCTGGCGCGGCTCGATGCAATATCCGGCACTTTCGCTCCGGCCCAGGAGCCGCCCGAACTGGAATCTCTTCTGGCGCAGTTCCGGCAACAATTCGATTCGCAGCGGGACGGACGTCCACCTCGGCCGATGACCTGGATTATGGACGCGCGCGGACCCTCGCTGTTGCACATGCTGTTCGCGGGTGGTGACGGCCCGGAGCGCGGCGCGCCCGGACAGGGCAGTACAGCTGCAGGCATGCTGGTGGTGCACTTGAACCGTGAATCACTGGAACGAACCCTGCTGCCGGATTTGGCGAAACGCTATTTTGCAGGTCCGGACGGATTTGTATACCAGGCCGTTGTTTACGCGGGCGAGGACACCACGCATCCCGTTTACACTTCGGGCGGGCCATTGACCGGGGCCGCTGATATGACGGTCGATGTGCTGGAGTTTCGTCCTCGCGGCGGAGGGCCGGAGCGAGGGGGCCATGAGCGCGGTCCTGGAGGACCGGCGCGTCCATCATATCCATATCGTGAGCGCATGCGCGGGGGAGGCCGCGGGTTCTGGATGGGCATGCAGCCGGGTATGTTGATGAGCGATGCATTCGCGCCGTGGAAGCTCGCTGTGCGTCACCGCTCCGGCTCGCTTGATCGCGCGGTGGAAGAGTTACGGTGGCGCAATCTAGCGATCAGCTTCGCCATTCTGCTGGTGTTGGGCGCGGGCATGGTCAGCATTGTCCGCTCTACACAGCGCGCGCGGCGCTTGGCTGAATTGCAGATGCAATTTGTGGCCGGTGTCTCACATGAGCTGCGGACGCCGCTTGCTGTGATCTCTTCAGCCGCACAGAACCTGAATGATGGCATTGTGGAAGGCAAGCCTCAGGTGAAGCAGTACGGTGCGCTGATTCGCAGCGAGTCGTTAAGGCTGGCCGGGATGATGGAGCAGATTCTGCAGTTCGCCGCGGGGGAAAAGAATCGCGCTTACAAGCCGACGTTGCTGGAAGCGGGCAGTCTGATCGATGGGGCGCTGGCGCTCTCGAAGACCGTGCTCGACGAGGGAGGCTTCACGGTGAAGCGGGAGATTGCGCCCGACCTGCCGCAAGTGCGCGGTGAGGGCGGGGCTTTGACGCAATGCCTTCAAAATCTGGTTTCGAATGCGGCGAAGTATTCCGGCGAGTCGCGATGGATCGGGATTCGGGCGTGGGCGGCTGATCAGTCAGTGTGGATCGCTGTTGAAGATCGCGGGATTGGAATTGAGAAGCAGGAATTGCCGCATGTCTTCGATGCGTTCTATCGGGCCAGAGCCGTTCGCTCAGCCCAAATTCATGGCACCGGGCTGGGATTGAACCTGGCCCGCAGCTTCGCCCGGGACGCAGGGGGCGATCTGACCGTGGAGAGCGCGCCCGGAAAGGGCAGTTGCTTCACTGTCCGGCTTCCGGCCGAAGGACCCCGGTTGTTGGAGCGGAGCGCATGACACGGATACTGCTGGTAGAGGACGAGCCCGGTCTGATTCTTACCGTGGGCGACCGGCTGCGGAGCGAAGGCTATGCGGTGGAATTTGCGGAGGATGGCGAGGCAGGAGAGGCGCGGGCCACCGCCGAAGCTTTCGATCTAATTTTGCTTGATGTGATGCTGCCGAGAAAAAGCGGCTTCGAGGTATGCCAGGCCTTACGGCGGAACAAGATCAATACGCCGATCCTGATTTTGACGGCGCGCAGCCAAACAGTGGACAAAGTTACGGGGCTCAAAATAGGCGCCGACGATTATCTGACCAAGCCGTTCGAAATGATGGAACTGCTTGCGCGGGTGGAAGCACTGTTACGGCGTCCCGCCGCGCAGCCGGTGGTTCCGGTGAGCCGCTACACCTGCGGCGATGTCAGCCTGGACACGCGGAGCACCCAGGTAACCAAAGCTGGGCAGGTGGTTGCGCTCTCCGCCCGGGAGTTCCAGTTGCTGCAATACTTCATCGAGCATCCGGGGGCAACGCTTTCGCGCGAAGAACTCCTGCAGGAGGTATGGGGGTACCGGTCGGTGCAATCCACCCGAACCGTTGACGTGCATGTGGCATGGTTGCGCCAGAAACTGGAAGATGACGTGAAGCGTCCGCTGCTGATCACCACGGTTCACGGTCTCGGCTACAAATGGGCGGCGGCCGAGCCCTGTGCGCAAGAGTTTACGACCATTTAACACGCCTCATGTAGCCGGATGGCGCCCTCTGCGTATGAAGTAGAGGAAGGAGTCACACAACAACAATGAAATTTCGAATCGCTCATACACTCGCGACCGGCGTTTTGGCAGCCGGTCTTATCCTGGCCCAAGGCCCGCAAGCCCCGAACGGTCACGGCGGCGCTCCGCCAGATCCCGCAACCATGGTGGCCCATCAGGTGGATCGCCTGACCACGCTGCTCACCTTGACGGATGCGCAGAAACAACAGGCAACCACGATCTTTACCAACGCCGCCGCCGCGGAAACCCCCATTCGTACTAACCTTCAGACCGCGCATGCTTCTCTGACCGCGGCTGTCCAGAAAAACGATACCGCTTCTATCGACAACCTGGCCGCGCAGATCGGTTCGCTCACCGGTCAGCAGGTGGGAGTGGAAAGCAAAGCGCAAGCTGCCTTTTTTGTACTGCTTAGCGCCGATCAGAAAGCGAAATACCTGGCTGCCCATGGCCCGAACGGCATGCGGCACGGTCCCGCAGGCGCCCGCTTCGGCGGCCCCCGCCAATAACGATTCCTGCCTTGCGGGCGGCTACCGGCCGCCCGTGTTCCCCGCTGCCTGAAACCGCCGCCTTCCAGGTCACGTTAAATTGAAGGTGGAGCCTACCGTTTGAAACTTCCTCTCCTGCTTCTCTGCACCCCCCTGCTTCTTCGCGCGCAAGATCTGAAAGAGTTTGAAAAGAAGGTGACGGAGTTTACGCTCCTGAATGGCCTTCACTTCATTGTTTGTGAGCGCCACCAAGCTCCCGTCGTCTCATTTCACACTTACGTCAATGCCGGGGCCGTGGACGATCCGTCCGGCAAAACCGGTCTGGCACACATGTTTGAGCACATGGCGTTTAAGGGTACGGAGGCCATCGGCAGCACAAATTGGGTGGAAGAAAAGAAGGCGATGGAGGCTGTGGAGCGGGCCTACAACAAATTGGAACAGGAGCGTGACAAAGGCCCACGGACAGATAAGGAACGCGCCGCCAAGCTGGAAGAAGATCTCAAGACCGAGATGGATAAGGCCAACTCGTTCGTTGAGCCCAATTTGTATCCGCGGCTTATCGAAGAGAACGGCGGTGTGGGCTTGAATGCTTCCACGGGAGAAGATTCCACCAATTACTTCTACAATCTGCCGGCCAACCGGGTGGAGCTTTGGTTTCTGTTGGAAAGCGGAAGATTTCTTCGTCCCGTTTTTCGTGAGTTCTACAAAGAGCGCGATGTAGTTCGGGAGGAGCGCCGCATGCGGTCAGAGAGCGACCCGCAGGGAAAACTCGCGGAACTGTTTACCGCTACCGCGATTGAAGCGCATCCCTACCGGAGGCCTCCCGTGGGATGGGCGAGCGACATTGAAAATCTCAGGTTGTCCGACGCCGAGGCGTTCTTCAACAAGTATTACGTGCCGGGGAACATCACCATCAGCATCGTGGGCGATGTGCGTCCGGCCGATATCCGGCGCATGGCGGACAAGTATTTCGCGCCAATCCCGAAAAGACCCTTGCCCACTCCCGTAGTTACGGTGGAGCCACCGCAGGAAGGGCAAAAACTGGCGCAGGTGGAATCCGCCAGTCAACCGATCGAGTTGATTGGGTACAAGCGGCCGAGCCAATACGACAAGGATGACCCGGTGTTCGATGTGATCGCCAGCATCCTTTCGGGCGGACGCACGGGTTTACTCTATAAAGACTTGGTTCGGGATCGAAAGATTGCGCTCGCCGCGGGAGCCGACGCCACGTACCCGGGCGGCAAGTACCCAAGCTTGTTTCTGTGTTACCTAGTTCCTTCCATGGGCAAATCGCTCGACGAAAACGAGAAAGCGTTCTACGCGATTCTGGACCGGCTGCGGAAAGATCCGATCGATACCGCTACATTGAAGCGGGTGAAAACAAAGACACGGGGCAGTTTGATCCGGCAACTGGATAGCAATTCCGGCCTGGCCAATCTCCTTTCGAACGCCTACGCGAATTACGGCGACTGGCGAAAGCTGTTTACGGACCTTGACGAGGTGGACAAGGTGACCGCGCAGGATGTGCAACGCGTGGCGAACCTCTATTTCACGGATGCCAACCGGACTGCCGCCTGGCTGGTTCAGCCAAAGCCGGTTCAGCCCAAGCCGGTTCAGCCGAAAGTAGCCAATTCCGAAGGGGGCGCGAAGTGAAAGTACTGCTTCTCGTCACGCTCAGCGCGGCCGCATTGTGCGCGCAATCCTACAAGGATCTTAAATATCCTCCGCTGCCGGAACTCAAAATTCCCAAGGTGGAAACAGCGACACTTTCGAACGGAATGCAGGTTCTCCTGCTGGAGAACCATGAGCTTCCCACCATTCGCGGCGTCGCGCTGGTGCGGACCGGGAACCTGTTTGATCCCCCGGATAAGATCGGCCTTGCGACCGTGACCGGCTCTGCGATTCGCAGCGGCGGCACAAAAGCGAAAACAGGTGACCAGATCGATGAGCAGCTCGAAGATGTAGCGGCCGGCGTGGAATCGAACATTGGCGAAAGCAGCGGAACCATTTCCTTCAACGCTCTGAAAGGCAACGTGGACGAAGTGATGGCCGTGTTCCGGGATGTGCTGACCGGGCCTGAGTTCCGGGACGAAAAGATCGAACTATTGAAGAATCAACTTAAGAGCGGCATTTCACGCCGGAACGATGAACCGCAGAGCATTGCGACGCGCGAGTTCGCCGGGCTGATTTACGGAAAAGATAACTCCTACGGATGGGATATGGAGTACGCGACCGTGGACCGCATTCAGCGTGCGGACGTTGTGGAGTTTTACCAGCGCTACTTCTTTCCCGCCAATGTGCTGATGGCGGTAACGGGAGACTTCTCCGCGCCCGTGATGAAAGCCAAACTCGAAACTCTTTTCGCCGGATGGACCGTGCAGCAACCCAAGGTTCCTCCCTTTCCGGCGGTCCGGAAGACCGCTTCATCCGGCACTTATCTGATTACCAAGCCAGACGTCACGCAGACAACGTTTGTCCTGGGACAACTGGGAGGAAAGTTCGACGACCCGGATTATCCCGCGCTGCAAGTGATGGCGGATATCCTCGGCGGCGGTTTCCGCAGCCGCCTTTTTCAGACCGTACGCACTAAGCTGGGTTACGCCTACAACATCTATTCCGATTGGGGCGCCAGCTACGACCATCCCGGGCTGTTCCAAATTTCAGGAAGCACCAAATCCGCCAGCACCACGGATGCGATTCGCGTCGCACGCAAGGAACTGGAGCGCATCCGGACATCTGAGGTGACCGAACCGGAACTGGAGACCGCGAAACAATCCGTGCTGAACAGCTTTATCTTCTCCTTCGACACTCCCAGCAAAACACTCAACCGGCTGCTCTTGTACAAATACTTCGGGTATCCGGAAGATTTTCTGTTCCGGTATCAGAAGGCCGTGGCCGCCGTAACGCGCGCGGACATCCTGCGGGCGGCGAAAGCCCGGATCGACCCATCCGTGCTGGCGGTCCTCGCGGTGGGCAATCCAAAGGATTTCGCGGAGCCCCTGAGCACGCTGGGCGCGCCGGTGAAAGAGCTGAATATCGCGATTCCGGAACCGAAAGCGGAAGAGCCCGTCTCAGATTCCGGCAGCGCCGCCGCTGGTTTGCAATTGCTGAAGCGCGTGCAGCAAGCCTCCGGCGGCGCGGAAAAGTTGGCGGGCGTGAAAGATGTCTCCCAACGGATGGAAACGCAAGTGGACGCCTCGGCCGGCGGTTTGAAAGCGGAACAGTGGAACCGGTCCATCGTACCGGCTACCTTTCGGCAGGATGCCCAATATCCATTCGGCAAATTGTCAGTCTTCTCCGATGGCAGCGGCGGTGGTTGGGTGAAGTCGCCGCAGGGCGAAGCCGCTCTGCCCGAAGCGCAGAAGAAGCAGATCTCGGGCGAGGTGTTCCGATCCTATATCCCGCTGCTGCTGAGTGACCGTATGCCGAACCGCAAGGTAAACCTGGTCAGCCCTGGGGTCCTACAAATCTCAGACGATCAGGGAAATTCTGTGCGCTTAACGGTAGATGAGAAGAGCGGTCTTCCCGCAAAGGAGGAATTTCAGGCAGGTCCAGCTTCGGTCGTCCAGGAGTTTACGGCATTCCAAACCGTGGATGGCCTGAAGCTTCCTTCGAAGATTACAATCTTTCAGGCGGGGAAGAAATTCGCCGACGTTACGGTGACCGAAACCAAGCTCAACAGCGGGCTTACCCTGGAGACTCTGAAACAGAAGCCATGACCCGAAGGACGTTCACGGCCGCTTTGGGCGCCATTCCCCTGCTGGCCGCGGAGAGCCGGGCTACTCGCGGAAAGCGCCTGCTGGATGAGACCATCGCAGCTCTAGGCGGTGAGAACTTCCTTCGCATGCGGGACCGCAAAGAGACCGGCCGCGCGTATACGTTTTACCGCGAACAGCTCACAGGACTTTCCATCGCCCATATCTACACCCGCTATACCGGCGATCCCGAACCCGGCAAGCTGGGCTTGATGGAGCGCCAGACCTACGGAAAGAAGGAAGACAGCGCCGTTTTGTTTATCGATGGGCAGGGCTTCGATGTCACTTTCCGTGGCGCGCGCCCGCTTTCGGATGCGCTGCTCGAACGCTATTTCATCACGACGCGCCACAACTTCTTTTACATCCTGCGGCAGCGCTTGAAAGAGCCGAACCTCACTTTTGAACTAACGGGAAGTGAAGTGATGGAGAACCAACCGGTGGACATTTTGGACATCTTTGACGCCGACAACGAGGACGTGACGGTATACATCAACAGCAGAACAAAACTGCCGGTGCGGCAGCGGTTTTACCGCCGAGACCCGCTCAGCCGCGAACGCATTGAGGAGATCACCCGATTCTCAAAATACAAAGCGGCGGGCAAAGGGGTCACTTGGCCGCTCGATTTGCAGCGCGAACGGGATACCGAAAAGGTCACCGAGGTTTATGACGATCAGGTAGAGATCGATGTTGGGCTTCCGGATCAACTGTTCAAGCTGCCGTCGGATATGCAAATCCTTCGAAAGGAAAAATCTTAGAGAAGTTGCCGCGTCGATGCGAGGTTACCAGCAAGAGGACGGCTCCTGCCGGATTCCCACACTTGCCGCTTGTGGTGGGACCTGCGGTAACTGCATACTTAGCCGCAGAAAGGCCAACTGCAATCGGCGCCTAAGCGTCGACTCAGTTCACAGCGCCGCGCGAGCGTCAGCCATATAGAGATCCAGAAACTGTTTCAACTCGCTTGAGTTGAGATCCGACACTGCCCAGTAGATCATCCCCGCTTTGGTTCGTTTCACCGAATGGTAGCCCTGTCTTGAATTTACCGCGTTGTCCTGACTGGAGGAAGGCCACGTAAACAGATTGATTACATGCTGGCGGCGACGGAAGACCAGTGCCGCAACCGGCCGGCCTCCCAGGTAATCCACGCGGCCGCCTTCGAGCGGAAAACCCTGTGCCGCAAGATCTTTCACTTCGGGTGAAAAGTCGAGCTTACCGGCGAACCATGGTTTCACAGTGTGGCGGTCTGAAGATGGTACGTCCAATAAATGGGTACCGAGAAGAGAGCGCATATGGCAGGAGAAGACCTCCTCAGCCACAAGCTGATTTGCGGTGTTCCGGGACTTAAGAAGCGCTAGATTTGCCGAAAGCGAAAGCGCAATCACGATGCACGCTGCCGCGGCTAGCCAATTCGAGGCAATCACCTTGGAAGACCGAATAGCAATCGGCGACACTTCCGTGTTGGGATGCAGATTGCGGCTGATCTTCTGCCGTAGCGAATCCGGAGCGCGGAAGTAAGTAGCCTGCGCCCGGACATCCTGAGACGATTTTATTAGTCTCTGTTGCTCGGAGCTACAGGACGCGCAGGTTTCCAGATGTTCCAGGATTCGAGCTTTCTGATTCGGGTCCAGTTCTCCGTCCAGTAAAGCCTCCAGCATAGGTTGGGCCGAGAGGCAGGTCACTTATTTCCTTCCTTGTCTGTGACGCATGCGTAAAGCAGTTTACGCGCACGGGAAAGCCGTGACATGACGGTCCCGATAGGAATGGAAGCAATATCCGCGATCTCTTTATAGGACAACTCTTCCAGCTCTCTCATAACAAGTACTTCGCGGAATTCCACCGGAATGGACTCGATGCAGCCCTGCAGAGAACCGATACCTGCCATCCGGATGCTCTCTTGTTCCGGGTTCGAAGCTGCAGAATCGAAGCTATGGGTGCGTTCGTCAAACATCACCGAATCCCCCTTTTGCCGGCTGTACCAGGTAAGACATGTATTGCGAACAATCGCGAGGATCCACGCGCGTCCATTCTCGCCGGTGAAGGTATCGAAATAGCGGTACGCGCGTAAATAAGCTTCCTGGACCATGTCTTCCGCATCAGGGCTACTTCGCGTGAGCCAACGGGCAAGGTTATAGGAGGCATCCAGGTGCGGGATTATCATCCGCTCAAAGAGAGACTCTCTGACGTTCGCTGTCGCCATTGATATTAGGTTCGCTCATTTGTGCCACCTCAGCGCGTTAGGGACGTTTCACCGTGAGTACGGCATTTGCTTGCGATCGGAACGCACCCGACTGCGCCACAACAGCCGCTTCGCCATCCGGTACGGAATCCGGTATCCGCACGTTCAGCTGGTACAGGCCTGAGGAAGACAACCCGGCGAACGC
>JALYXI010000048.1 GCA_030947245.1 Acidobacteriota bacterium | reverse complement strand
AAAACAGTTCGGGCTGCGCGCCGGGCTGCCAACGGCGTTCTACACCGAAGTAATCGAAAGCGCGCTCAGTAGCCATGCGTCCACGGGGCGTGCGGTGCAGAAAACCGAGTTGAATCAGATACGGCTCGTACACTTCTTCTATGGTTTCGGGTTCTTCGTTCACTGACGCGGCTATGGTGTTGATGCCGACGGGACCGCCGCGATATTTTTCTAGTACGGCGCGCATGATCTTCTGATCGATCTCATCGAGCCCGTGGCGGTCCACCTCCAACAGATCGAGCGCGGTGCAGGCGGTTTGTTTCGAAATTTGGCCGTCCGCGCGAACCTGGGCGTAGTCGCGAACGCGGCGGAGCAGGCGGTTGGCAATGCGAGGCGTTCCGCGGCTGCGCCGCGCGATTTCGGCGGCGCCCTCGGATGCGATGGTGACGTTCAGCAGTTTGGCGGAGCGCACGACGATAGTGGTCAGTTCCTCGACGGAATAGTGATTCAGGTGTAAATGAAGGCCGAAACGGCCGCGGAGAGGTCCGCTGAGCAGGCCCTGGCGAGTGGTGGCGCCGACGGCGGTGAACTTTTGAATGGGGATGCGCATCGTGCGCGCGCCAGGCCCGGTGCCGATGAGCAGATCGAGCTGAAAGTCTTCGAGCGCCGAATAGAGCATCTCTTCGACATCGGGCAGCAAGCGGTGAATCTCATCGATGAAGAAAACCTGGCGTTCCTGGACGTTGGTGAGGACGCCCGAAAGATCGAGCTTTTTCTGAAGAACAGGGCCGGAAGTCTGGTCGAAAGCAACTTCCAGTTCCGCCGCGATAATGGCCGCGAGAGTCGTCTTTCCCAATCCGGGAGGGCCATAAAGGAGGACATGGTCCATGGCTTCGCCGCGGTGGCGCGCGGCTTCTATGGCAATCGCGAGATTTTCCTTAAGCTTGGCTTGCCCGGTGAAGTCTTTGAGCCTGCGGGGCCGGAGACCGGCTTCGAATTGCGCGTCATCCGCATCGGAGCTTCCGGAGACGATTCGCGGGTCGGGCATTCTCTTCCAGGCTACCGGACAAACTCAAGGCTGCGCCGGAACATTGGCTCGAATTTGCTATCGCCGCCCGCGGATTTCGCTTTTCGTACAGCGGCTTCCGCAGCGGGACGGGCACAGCCCAGATTGAGAAGCGCGGAGAGAACGTCGTTCTCGACGGAGTCAAACGCGGGTTGGGCGGACGTAGCGCCCGATGGTGCGATGACAGCCATTTTGTCCCGCAACTCCAGGATCATGCGTTCTGCTGTTTTCTTACCGATTCCCGGGATCCGGACGAGCTGTTCGAGCGAGCCGTTACGGATAGCCGAAATGAGCTCGGTCGCGCCCAGGCCCGAGAGAATCGTGATCGCGAGCTTCGGGCCGATGCCGCTGACTGCGGTGAGTTTTTCGAAAAGCGTCTTCTCTTCCTGCGAGATAAACCCGAACAGCGCGAGCGCATCCTCTCGAACGTGGGTGTGCACGCGAAGCCGCACTTCTTCGCCCAGCGAAGGTAATCCGGTGAAAGTGGAGACTGGGATGGTGAGATCGTAACCGACGCCGCCAATGTCCACAATGGCCTGATTGGGGTGCTTTTCAACTAAGGTGCCGCGCAGCAGAGCGATCATTTTTGCGAGAGTGGTAAGCGGGTGGACTCCAGACTTATTGTAGACAGGACCGCGAACTAGATGGCGCGGCGGCGGTTCTTCGTGAACGCGGTGAAGAACGGGGAGGCGGAACTCACTGGGGATGACGGGCATCATCTGGCGCGCGTGCTACGGGCGGAGGCGGGGCAGCAGTTCGAAATCGCTGACGGGCACGGGCTTTACCTGGCCCGGGTTACACGTGTGGAGAAGGCGGCTGTTCATTTCCGGGTTGTGGAAGAGTTGGAGAAAGGCCCGGCTCTTCCCCCACTTACTTTGTACATGGCGTTGATTAAGTTCGACCGGCTGGAATGGGCGGTGGAAAAAGCCACCGAGCTGGGAGTACGCCGAATCGTGCCAGTGCAATGCGCGCGAACGGAGCAGGGATTGATGGCTGCCTCGGTGAAGCGGGCGGAGCGATGGCGCAAGATTGCGCGGGAAAGCAGTCAGCAGTCGCGAAGAGTCTCTGCGCCGGAAATCGCGGAAGCGTGCCGGGTTGAAGGGCTTTTGGGATCCGGTTGCCACTGCCGTATGGAGGAGCGCCCGGGTGCGCCGTCCTTGCCGGATGTTTTGGCGGGAGCTGGTCCTGCAGAAGAGTATGGCGTGCTGATCGGCCCGGAAGGCGGTTGGACCGAAGCGGAACGGATTCAATTGGGCGAGCGCGGCTGGCTACCTGCCTCGCTGGGTCCTTTGGTGCTCCGCGCGGAGACTGCAGCCATTGCGGCTCTCGCGATTGCCGCGGAATGGTTGCGCTTGAAGCAGACACGGTAGAATCAGGGTTGCCAGGCATGTATGCGAAATTCTAGGCACCTGTCTGACGCCCTGATCTTGGGTCCTTTACTGCTTGCGCAGGCCGGGATGTACTTTTTTCTGTTCCGGGCGCTTTGGCCAAACCGGAGACGTCTACCATTTTTCGTTGCTCTGGGAACGGCTCTTGCCGTCACAGCGATTTGTGCTTCTGCCGTGTCCGCCGGTTTTATTTATATGTTGAGGG
>JALYXI010000483.1 GCA_030947245.1 Acidobacteriota bacterium | reverse complement strand
AAATCGAAAGCCGCAACGGCCGCGGCGGCGTCGCCTGGCTGATCGTCTCGCACCACCTCCGCCTTCTCGAGACACGCCAGTTTAAAGAACTCGCCAAAGTTCTCGGCCGTCCCGCGGAACACATCGAAATCGCCGTCCGCATGATTCGTCACCTGAACCCGCGTCCCGGCATCCGCTACTCCGGCCCGGGCGCCCGCTTAGTGGAGCCGGATGTTTATTTCATCAAGGATGGAGACGATTACCTCATCCAAATGAACGATGAGGAAGTCCCGCAACTGCGCTTGAACGCCCAGTACCGCAAAATGCTCGACCGCGATAACGGCGCCACAAAGGAAGTCCGCGATTACGTCCGGGAGCGTTATACCTCCGCGATCATGCTCATGAAAAACATTGAGCAGCGGAAGCAAACCATTCAACGCGTCTGCGAGTCCATCAAGCGCCGCCAAGTCGAATTCCTCGCCCAGGGCCTCGATTTCCTGAAGCCCATGATGATTAAGGAAGTGGCCGAAGAAGTAGGTGTTCATCCGTCCACCGTCAGCCGGGCCGTTGCCAATAAATATGCGCACACGCCGCAGGGCGTTTTCGAGCTTCGCTACTTCTTTTCTGAATCCGTCCAGGGCCCCTCGGGCGGCGACCTCCCGCTTCTACTCCTAAAACGCAAAGTGAAAAAGATGATCGAGGATGAAAATCCCCGCCGCCCTCTCACCGACGAGCAAATCACCTCGCTCCTGCAGGCCGAAGGCATAGACGTCACGAGGCGCACGGTCGCCAAATATCGCGAAGACATGAAAATCCCCTCCACCCATCAGCGCCGGATCCGGGAATAGCACGCTGTCCTCAAACTCCCATGAAAGTCACGTACACAGGAAGACACGTTGACCTCGCCCCTGCGCAGGTCCAGAAGATCGAAGAACAGTTCATCAAGGTGGGCAAACTCCTTGATGGAAAAGGCCGCGATGGCGTCAGCGCTCAGGAAGCGCACGTGCGCGTCGGCATGGAGCGCCATCTCCACTGCGTGGAAGTGAATGTGAATTTCCATCACCACACCCTGGTCGGCCACGCGCAGGATGCCGACCTGTTCACCGCCATTCACGGCGCCGTTCACAAGCTGGAAACTCAGGCCATCAAGGTCACGGAAAAGTGGAACGATGGCAAGCGCGTTTCCAAGCCCGGCGTCTTCCCCGTCCAGGAATAAATGGCCAAATTGGCCGCCGGCGCCGCACCGCGTTCGCCGTCCAACGGAAAGTCCGAACTGGTAATTATCACGGGCCTCAGCGGCTCCGGCAAAGGTTCGGTGCTTAAAGTTCTTGAAGACCTCGGCTACTACTCCGTGGACAACCTGCCCGTCGATCTCATCCCGAAATTCGCCGAACTCACCCGCGATTCCGAAACCGCTAAACTGGCCGCCCTCGTCGTCGACATCCGCGAGGGAGCAGGGCTCAAGCGCTTCCCGCTCGTATATCAGAAGGTGCGGCAAAGCATCGCAACACGCCTCATCTTCCTTGAAGCCGCGGACGATTCCCTTATGCGCCGCTTCAGCGAAACCCGCCGCCCTCACCCCCTGGGCACCGGACGATCTATTGAAAAGAGCATTATCAGCGAACGCCGCCTCCTCGCCCCCATTCGCGCGCTCGCCGACCTGATCATCGACACTTCAAAATTCAACGTCCATGAGCTTCGCGACTTCATGAATGAGAAGTTCGGCAGTGAACGCGACGAATCGAAAATCATGGTCTACGTTTCCAGCTTCGGCTTCCGGCACGGTGTTCCGCCCGATAGCGACCTTGTCTTCGACGTCCGCTTTCTTCCCAACCCGAATTACATCGCCAAGTTCAAACACCTCACGGGCCGCCACCCCAGCGTCGCGCGCTATATCCGCTCTTTTCCTCAAACACAGGAGTTCATCGGGCGAATCTCAGATCTGCTTGTTTATCTGCTGCCGCATTACATCCAGGAAGGAAAAAGTTACCTCACCATCGGTTTCGGTTGCACCGGCGGACATCATCGCTCCGTCATGATTGCCGACCAGATCCGCAAGAATCTCGCCAATGCCGGTTACAAAACCAAAGTGACGCATCGCGACATGACGAAAGCCCTATGAATTTCGAAATCGCCACAGTAGACGCCTTCACGAATAGACCTTTCAGCGGCAACCCCGCAGCCGTCATGGTACTCCCAAGTCCCCAATCCGCGGAATGGATGCAGAATGTCGCGATGGAAATGAATCTCGCGGAAACCGCGTTTCTTGAAAAGCGCGAAGACGGTTTCAGCCTACGCTGGTTCACTCCATCGACCGAAGTCGATCTCTGCGGCCACGCTACCCTCGCCAGCGCTCACGTACTCTGGCAATCCGGGGCACTTCCGGAATCCGAAACCGCGCGCTTCCACACCCGTAGCGGCTTGCTCACCGCCGCGAAACACGGCGAATGGATTGAGCTCAATTTCCCCAAAACCGAGGCAGTCCCCACCGAAGCCCCCGCCGGCCTTCTCGCCGCGCTGGGCATTTCCTCCCCGCGCTTCACAGGCAAGAGTACGTTCGATTACCTGATTGAAGTCGAAGAAGCCGAACTCCTCTCCCTGCACCCGGATTTCAACGCTCTCAAGCAGCATGAATTCCGCGGAACCATTGTCACCAGCGCTTCCAGTGACCCCCAATTCGAGTTCCTAAGCCGCTTCTTCGCCCCTGCCGCCGGCATTAATGAGGATCCGGTCACGGGTTCGGCCCACTGCGCCCTTGCCCCGTTCTGGGCCGGACGAACCGGTAAGCAAACCATGCTCGCCCGTCAAGCATCGAAACGCGGCGGTATCCTCAAAGTAACGGTCCAGGGAGGCCGCGTCCTGATATCCGGCCAGGCAATCACCGTGCTCAACGGCGCTTTGACACTTTAGCCCAGCAGCCCCCTCACCCCGCGCCGAACCGTTTCGACGGTGGCCCCATATACAAGGTGCGCCGCAAGCGCCGCCGCCTGCTCCCCGGCCGGTGAGTGAGCCGGCCATTCTCCCAGCCCCGCCGCGGGCACGCCCACTTCATCCGCCAGCACCCAGAGCACCGCCCCGAATAACGTACCCCACCCGGCCTTTGCCTTCGGAACCGTCTCGGCGGTCAACCCATACACCGCTCCCGCACCTCCGCCGAAAGCGTAATGCACCATCTCGCCAGCCGGCTGTTTCTCCTCCGGCGCCAAGTCGCGGCTCCGCAACTTTTGGGATACGCCCTGGGCCACCTTCACGGTCGCCGGTTCGCCTCCGCCCTGCTTTTGTTTCTGCACAGTCTTACTGAGCGCTGCCTGGAACTTTTCCATCGTCCAGGAAGCTACAAGCCCTCCGGCCAACCCGGCCAGTGCGCCTTTGGCCACGTCCGCGCCACTCACATTTCGGTTCCACATGCCGCACGCCGAAGCAATCTCCGCGCCATCCGGTAAGTAAACCGCATTGAAACACCCACATGCTAAACTCCACTCACATGCCGCCCGTGCCAGCTGAAATCCCGTCTTCGGACGCACCCCCTTTTCTACACCGCTGGCGCAACGTGTACGCTCTCGTCCTCGCCGTCCTCGCGCTCGACATTCTTGTACTCGCCGCCTTCACCCATCACTTCGAATGAGGCCTCTCGATTGGGTCTCGCTGGTCGCAACCCTCGCCGGGCTCATCCTCTACGGCCTCTATCGGAGCCGCGGCTCCAAAACCATCAACGAATTCCTCCTCGCAGGCCGCACCATGCCCTGGTACGCGATGGGCTTGTCGATCATGGCCACCCAGGCCAGCGCGATCACCTTCATCTCCACCACCGGCCAGGCTTATGTCGACGGCCTCCGCTTCGTCCAATTCTATTTCGGCCTTCCTATCGCGATGGTCATCCTTTCCGCCACCGCCGTCCCTATCTTCGCGCGCGCCCGCGTGTACACCGCGTACGAATACCTCGAAAAACGCTTCGATGCCAAAACGCGCGCTCTCGCCAGTGCCATCTTTCTCATCCAGCGCGGCTTGGGCGTCGGCGTCGCCATTGCCGCACCCTCCATCGTCCTTTCCGTCATCTTCGGCTGGGACGACCGTATCACCACCCTCATTATCGGGTTGGTGATCGTCCTCTACACCACCTTCGGCGGAATCCTCGCGATCACCTGGGCCGACGTGCTTCAGATGTCCGTCATCTTCTGCGGCCTGATTTTCGCGCTGATTCTCGTGATCTCCATGCTCCCGCCCGAAGTATCGTTTATCGGTGCGGTGCGCCTCGCCGGAGCCGCCGGCCGTCTCAACGCAATCGATCTCCATTTCGACTGGAATAATCGCTACAACATCTGGAGCGGTCTCATTGGCGGCACCTTCCTCGCGCTCTCCTACTTCGGCACGGATCAATCTCAGGTTCAGCGCTATCTCACCGGGAAATCGATTGCCCAAAGCAAACTGAGCCTGCTCTTCAACGGAATCGCCAAAGTGCCCCTCCAGTGCTTCATCCTGTTCGTCGGCGCCATGGTGTTCGTCTTCTATCTTTTTGAGGCCCCACCGCTCCTGTTTCAGAAACCAGCCATGGACAAGACGTCGCAGGATGCCGCCTACCCCGCCATCGCCGCGCAATACCGGCGCGCCTTCGAAGCCCGGCGCCAAGCCGCGTTTGCCGTAGTCCGCTCCGGCGCGGCCGTTCCGCAGTTCCGCGAGGCTCAGAAGCAGTTCGATTCCGCCCGCGCGCGGGGAATTCAGTTAGCCGAAAAGGCCCAGGGCTCAAAATATAACGACACAAATTACATTTTTCTCTCCTTTGTCACCAAGTATCTGCCCGCGGGTCTTGTTGGCCTCATTATCGCGGTCATATTCGCCGCCGCCATGTCCTCCAGTTCCGGCGAAATCAATTCGCTCGCCACGGTCAGCGTCATCGATATCTATAAGCGCCACATCCGCCCTGAAGCCACCGACAGGCACTACCTCACGGTTTCCCGCGTAGCCACCGCCTTTTGGGGTCTATACGCCATGTTCTTCGCCCAGTACGGCAAGAACCTCGGCTCGCTGGTCGAGGTGGTCAATCTCGTCGGAAGCCTCTTCTATGGCTCCCTACTCGGCGTTTTCACCCTGGCGTTTTTCTTCAAACGAGTCACTGGCACAGCCGCGTTCTGGAGCATGCTGGCGGGCGAAGCGGCTATCTTCGCCGCCTTCTTCTTCACTCATATCTCGTTCCTCTGGTACAACGTGATCGGCTGCCTGATAGTCATTGGCACGGCCCACCTGTTCCGACGGAGCAGGACGTAAATACTGGATCATATTCCTGTTAGTGTCGTTCCCATGAATATGGATATGGATACGGCTATTGCCACGATCGCAGCTCTAATCGGCGACACCACGCGAGCCAATATGCTGCTCGCCTTAATGGGCGGTTTGGCGCTTCCGGCAGGAAAGCTGGCGATGCGCGCCAATGTTTCTTCCCAAACCGCCAGTTCGCATACCGTGCCAGGTTTCTGCACAGCGCGAATCCCGGCGGAACATTGCAACAACGCGGCCTACTTGTAACCGAGTGTAGCAAGCAACATCTGGCAACAGAAGGACGGCTGTGGTTCGAAACGTTCGGAATAGACCTCGGCCGAATCAAAGCCGGCCGCAGTGGTTTTGCCCGCCAATATCTGAATTGGACCGAGCGGCGGCATCGTTTAGCGGGCGCTCTCGGGACCGCTAAATTACAGCGGTTGTTTGATCTGAAGTGGATTGCGCGCGTGGACAAAACGCGTGCAGTACGCGTGACGCACAAGGGGCGGGAGCAACTCGGCAAGCTGCTTGGAGTAAAAGTCAACGCCTGAGTGGAAACAATGAAGAGCGTAAAGTTGGTGGCGGCAGAGATTCCCGGTTACAACTATGGTTCAGCGGAGGTGGCCAAATCTCCGATCGGCGTGCAGGAACTGGACCAATTGAAGCAGAGTACCGGCCTTACTGAGGATGACGAGCAGTGGCTACGCCGTGCTGGCCAAATTCTTGCGGATCAGACACTATTCCGCGGATAGTGGACTACGGCTTCAGCAGTGGATTCTTGATACCTGCTTGCGCCCGTATGACAAGGACTGGCTCAATTATCAGCAGGAGATGGCGTTGCGACATACCAGTCTAAAGAAGAACAAGACCGACAACGTGGAGTCTGCGCCTACCATCCATCTGCGGGATATAGTCGCGTTCACGGCTGTCATGAACGACCCAAATATCCTCAAACCATTTCTGTCCGCGAAGGGAGACGGCGCGACGGACGTCGAGAAGATGCATCAGGCCTGGTGCAAGTCGCTGCTATTACAAATTGCGCTCTCGACGAATGGTAGCGTGACGAGGAAAAACGACAATGATCACTCTTTGCATTCGCTATACATTGGATCCTTACCAGCTTCAGAGTTTCGAGGAATGCAGGAAATTGGCCGCCGGTCATTATCCGCTGTGGCGGCCTGCTCCTCGATTTTTCTTCCGAAGGCGCGAACAACCTCGCGCTTGCCCTAATTGACTTTGAGAGTCTTTGCCGTGGGGCTCGCAGGATTGGACAGGCGGTCCCGGCCATTCCTTTTGAGGCACCGCTCACCAAGGCAGATACTAAACATCTCGACTTCGAATAGCACGGGATCGTTCGGATACGGCTCCGTTCGGCCGGTCGCCTTCAAGCCGTGGCGAGAATAGAGGGTAAGGC
>JALYXI010000473.1 GCA_030947245.1 Acidobacteriota bacterium | reverse complement strand
CTCATAATCCGTAGGTCCGCAGTTCGAGTCTGCGCGCCGCCACCATCACTTTCCCGGCTCTACTTTTTCACTTCCGCCTCAATGGCCTCCAGTTCCCGGCCCGCGTCCGACCATTTCCACTGGCCCTGCAGTTCCCGGTATCTCTGCAGATGCCGCCGGATGCTGTCCACCACTCCGGACGTAATCTGCGGAGAACTGCCTGGAGCGCCGCCGCCCGGAACGGCCGTTGGTCCCTGCGCCGCGTCGCTGAGTATACTGAATGCCCCGCCCCCAACTCCCCCTCGGCCCAATTGCGCCAGCGCCTGTTCGTAAGTGTCGGTATAGATCAACCGGTTGCCCACGCCAAGCACCACCTTCTTTAACTGCGGCATCCGCGCTTCCGTCGCTTGCAGATAGATCGGCTCCACATAAAGAAATGTATTGTCGACGGGAAGCACCAGCATTTGCCCGCGCAGCACGGTGGAGCCCTGCTGGTTCCAGAGCGTCAAGTCCTTCGAAATATTCTGATCCTGATTGATGCTTGCCGCAATCTGCATGGGTCCGGGCGTCAGTTCCTGCTTCGAAAGCTCCATCACCGTCAACTCGCCCAGGTGCTCTCCGTCGCACCGCGCCGCCATCACGCCGATCAGGTTCTGCTTTGTTCGCGGAGTGAATGAAGTCATCAACAAAAACTCAGGCTTCTCTTCGCCCGGAAGATTCGCCACCACATAGGTGGGCGTTACCGGCTGCGGCTGTCCATTCTGCCCGGAAACATACTGCGCCAGGTCCCAAAGATCTTCCTTGTTATAGAAAGCCTGCGGATTGGTCATGTGGTACGTCCGATAGATCTCCGCCTGCACGTTGAACAGAATCTCCGGATAGCGCGTATGCGCCTGCAGCCCCGCGGGCATTTCGGACCGCGGGTGAAACAAGTGCGGAAACAAGTTTTGGTATGCCCGAACGATGGGGTCCGAAGGATCGAAAACGTACAGCTTCGTTTCTCCGTCGTAGGCATCCACCGTGGCCTTCACCGAGTTGCGGATGTAATTGATTCTTCCGAACCGCTCCAGATCGAGAGAACGCGAATACGGGTGTGCATCGGACGTCGTATAGCCATCGATCATCCAAACCAGCCTCCCCTCGGGCGTGATAGTCAGATACGGGTCGCCATCCCAGCTCAGAAACCCCGCCAGTTCCTCCACGCGCGTCAGCACCTTGCGCCGGATCATCATGCGGCTCTCCGGCGTCAGGTATTGCGTCAGCAGAATGTTCATGTCGCCTTCGTGAACCGCCGCCGCAATCCGCATCGGCAGCGAAGACACCGGGAATCCGCCCTTGCCGTTATAACGGGACTTCACATTGTCGTTGCCCGACGGATAGTTGAACTCTTCCTGAGCGGTACGCACGAACACCGGCTCATGCATCACTTCGCCGTAGTAAATCTCCGGATACGCAATCTTCAAAGAGGGCGTCTTAATCTCCGGCGGCATGTTTTCGACAAGATAAACCGGCCTTCCTTCCGGTGTGATCTTGCTCACCTCGGCCAGCGCCAGGCCGTACCCGTGCGTATAGATGAAATGAGGATTGATCCAGCTTGCGCGTGCGTCGGGCAATTGCCGGATATCCAGCTCGCGCGCCGTCAGCAGCACTTGGCGGTACTGGCCATCGATTGTGTAGCGGTCCACATCCGTGTCGTTGAAGACGTAATACGTACGAAGCGCCTGCTGCTGCGTCACCGTGTCGTGGAAAGGCCGCCAGTCCCACAGCCGCACGTTGTCCAGCAATGGTTTGTGCTTGACCGTGTCGATCGATGAGACCTGATGAGTCTTAAACTCGATCTCGGTCACGTGCTGCTCAAGGCCGTAGGCGCTTCTGGTTGAGTGAATGTGAGTATTGATATAGGGCCGCTCGATCGAGATCTCATTCGGCTTCACATACAGGCTGGAAACCAGCTTCGGAACGATAAAGTCAATGGGGATCGCGAGGACCATAATGCCCAGAAGCAGCCACCGGCCCCAGGCCGCGAAGGCCGCGGCCCCCAGCGCGGCAGCCACCAGCAGCCATTGCAGCGGAAGCGCGACGGTGGCATCCACATAGTCGATGCCTGTCATGAAACCATGGTCGTTGTACACCATTTCATAACGGCCGAGGAAGAATTTCGCCGCGAAGGCGAGCAGCACAACCGCCAGCGCCCCCCGCAAAAAACGCGATTCCATCCCCCCGGTCAGCCGAAGCATCCCGATATCGAACTGCTGCATGTCGCGCATCGCGGGCATCCGGTAGCGAAGCTGCCACGCGCGGGCGGAAAGCCAATACACCGCAATCGAAGCGATCGCGAGCGCCAGCAGATACCGCCGCAGATCCTGGTAAAAAGGTAGATCGAAGAGATAGAAGGAAAGCGGCTTCCCGAACACCGCATCGTGAAAGGCGCCTGTGATGGCGCCAAGTCCGCGGCTGCCTGCGTACCGGACCACGGTCCATGTATCGAGCGTTGCCGAGGCAATCAGAAAAGCAAGGACCAGCAGCGCGACCCCTGTAATCAGCCGGTACGTTCGATGCTCGCGCAGCCGCGTTTCGGCAAAGCGCAGCCCCAGCGAATGCGCGGTCCAAAGCGCCGCGGCCGCAATCAGCGTGGCGGCCGCGACAGGAGCAAAGCCGTACAGATACAGGTCGAACCACGTCTGCAACTGTCCCAACTCGCTCCACCACTGGTACTCGATGGCGAACGAAGCAAGCCAGCGCGCGGCCAACAACAACAGAAACGCCGTGATTACAAATTGAAGAAGACGTCCGCGCGATTTGCCGGTGCGGCCCTGCGGAATCCGTGGTGGGAACACAACAGGAGTCTACCAGAGGGACATTTGGAAAGGCTCACGGATAGTGGGAGCCTTGCCGGGAGCGGTGGTCCTGAAACCTGACGGCCCTGATAAATAGCCAGGCAAAGTATTGTGAAAGTGCTTTAAGCGCTTATAGTATCGGGGTGGCTGTATGGTCAAGACCTATCCCAAGCTTTCCACCTGAGTGCGTCATAGGGCGTCCGGCCTGGGCCTGGATTCGTGGTGGTTGAAATCCTTCCTGGCGCATCTTGTCACGATCTGGAATGCTCCGGATGAACCTATCGCGTTCGCTGATCGCGTCATAGGCTGAGTCGCGAAACTAATGGCATGTAGCGCATCGATTGGTCCTTGGTGAGGGCGTTTGCGTCCGTAGGTTTGAGCGCTTGTATGTCATTGTTATATAGAGCCATGACGATTGACGAACGGCTGGAAGCCCTGACGATGAATCTGGAGCTACAGGCGCGGGAAGGCGAAGCGCAACGGCAACGGATCGATACCCTGGTGGGCCGGATCGATGCTCTAGTGGGTCTTATTGCGGCCGATGCGGAGAACATCCGGTCTTTGGCGCGCATTGCCGAAAGACACGAGCGCCGCCTCGATCAAATCCAGAAGGAGGGGCTGTGAATTAACTGACGAAGACAAAGCATGGCTGAGAGGGGAACTGGAACGTGTGGAAACAAGCCTCCTTGCGGAGTTGTGAAGCGCGTGCGTTCGGGCATGATGGAAGCCAGGCGCTAAGGTAGGCATGTGGGGGCGGCCTGTCCCGATCTGGCAGAGCGATCGCGCTTTGGATGAAGGGATTTGCGCCTGTGGACCCGGCGAAAAGAAAGGTTGCAGCGAAAGGCCTGGCTACCGCCGAAGGCGAAGAGGAAGAAATGAGCTTAACTGACGAAGACAAGCAGTGGTTCACGGCTCTATTGGAGCGGCTTGAAGCGCGGATGGATGCCAAACTGGAAGGCGTCGAAACAGGCCTTCTTACTGAGTTTCATCAGTGTGCCAGTCCGCTTGAAATGCGGATGCGGACCCACACTGCCGCGCTTCGCGCTGTGGATGCGGAGATGGAAGACGTTTCAGATCGGGCCGCGAAGCTAGAAAAGCAATAAGCCACTCTGATGGTGCGCTTATTTGCTGGTCCTGTTGGGCAACTCGTAAATTGGCGGCGTAAACAGGCGTACGGTCGGCGTAGAACGGCCATTTGGTCTCGTGCGGAAAGGGCGCTCTAAGGGGAAGCGCGGCGCTGGCGAATAGAACGCCTGGTGATTGAAGCGGAGGCGCAAAGTCGGCAGATGATACCCTGCCGCTCTTGTTTCTTCCATACACGTTCACCAAATCTTCCATTTATTGAATTTGGAAGCGCGCTGACTCCGCCGATCTTCCGATATCAGGATGTCGAGATTCATAAGCAATTGAAAACAAACCAGAATCATTTGGTTTTTCAGGTGCTTATCCTAAAGTTCGCGACGTTCCATTCATAATCCGCGGAATAGCGTTGTAGAGCCAACAAGGAAACCATAACAATGAATCTGAAACCCAATCGGTTCCACCGGGGCGCGGCAGCGCTCCTGCTGTTAGTGGCCGGCTTCTCGTCCCTTTTCGGACAAACCACTACAGGCACATTGGTCGGAAACATCACCGATGTATCCGGCGCAGCCGTGCCCAATGCCGCGGTGGAAGCCGTCAACACGGCAACCAATGTCAAAAGCCCCGCCACGGCCACTTCGAATGGAGATTACCGCTTCGGGAATCTTCCGGCGGGAACCTATAATGTGACCGCCACGGCCCCGGGATTCACTACGGCCACCCGGCGCGGCGTCCTGGTTACGCTCAGTACCGTCTCGACAGAAAACATCACCATGCAAGTGGGCAGCGTCGCCACAACGGTGGACGTTTCAGAGTCTGCCACCACAATCGACACCACCACCGCGACCATCTCCACCAACTTTGACACCACCCTCGCACGCGATCTTCCGGTCTCTACCATCGGCCTCGGTGTTTTGAATCTCTCGCTCCTCGGCTCCGGTGTAGCCAGCAGCGGTGGCGTCGGCGCCGGTACGGGTCCCTCGGTAGGTGGTCAGCGCCCCCGCAACAACAATTTCACCATCGAAGGCGTGGATAACAATAACAAAGGTGTTACCGGGCCTCTCGCCTATGTTCCCAATGATGCGGTGGACAGCTTCACACTCCTTCAGAATCAGGTCACCGCGGAATTCGGGCACTCCTCCGGCGGCCAGTTCAACACCATCGTGAAAAGCGGTACGAATTCAGTTCATGGTTCGCTCTATGAATATCTGCAGAACCGCAACCTGAACGCGATTAACCAGACGCTTGCCAACCAGGGCGTTTATACTAATTCCCGCTATGACCAGAACCGCCTGGGAGCCACCATCGGCGGCCCCATCCTCAGGAACAAGCTCTTCTATTTCGGCAATTTCGAATACAATCCCCTGGGCCAGGCGGCCACGCCGGGAACGCCGGTAACGGCTCCCACCGCCGCCGGGTATGCCGTATTGAATGGCATTCCCGGCATTAACCCGACAAACCTCAAAATCTTTCAGCAGTATGTCTCTCCGGCCCCGGTCGCGGACCCCGCCAAGACCATCAAAGTCGGATCGGTTTCCGTTCCGGCCGGAACGTTGCCGGTCGTCGCGCCGAACTTCTCGAACAGCTACGCTGCGGTGGCAAGCGTCGATTACACCTTGTCCGAAAAGGACCAGTTGCGGGGCCGCTACATCTACAACAAAACCGACGCGATCGATACGGCGCCCGTCCTCGCTGCGTTCTTCGTTACCAATTCGACGAAGTGGTATATCGGCACTCTTTCCGAGTTCCACAATTTCACGCCCAATCTGACCAACGAATTGCGGTTGGGCTTTAACCGCTACAACAACCCGGTGAATGCCGGTAATTTCCAATTTCCCGGGCTCGATGCCTTCCCGGATCTCCACATCTCGGATCTGAACCTGCAGATCGGCCCTGACCCGAATGCGCCTCAGACTGCCATCCAAAACACCTACCAGGTTGTCGATAATGTCTCCTGGATCAGAGGTCGGCATACCTTCAAGTTCGGATTCGACGGCAGGAAATTAATTTCCCCCCAGACCTTCACACAGCGCGGGCGAGGCGATTACGAATACACCACTCTCAGTGTTTACCTGCTCGACCGCACCCCGGACGATCTCGCGCAACGAAGCGTCGGAGCCCCGGTCTACTACGGCGATCAAACTCAGTTGTATGGATACGTAAACGACTCCTGGAAGGTCCGCCCGAATTTCACGGTCAATCTGGGTCTTCGCTATGAGTTCACTTCCGTTCCTTTCGGAGAGCGGTCGCAGATTTTGAACAACTATGCTTCCGTCCCTGGCGTGCTCAGCTTCAACGTACCGCAGCCGCAATACAAGAACTTCGCTCCTCGCGTCGGCATCGCGTATTCGCCCGGAACCAGCGGGAATACATCCATCCGCGCCGGCTTCGGCATGTCGTATGACGTCATCTATGACAACGTCGGTCTTCTCTCGCTGCCCCCGCAGTTGAGCCAGACTGTCGACGTCACCGACGATGGCACTCCGGGCGCAAGCCAGCCGAACTTCCTCAAGAATGGTGGTATCAAGCCCAACGCCTCCGCCGGCTCTCTGAGTGTCGCTGACGCCCGCGCCGGCACCTCCGGATACGTCCCGGATCAGAAGCTCCCTTATTCCATTCAGTGGAATTTCGGAGTTCAGCATATTTTCGCGAAGAACTATACCTTCGAAGCGCGTTATCTGGGAACCCGCGGCGTCCACCTGGATGTGCAGACCCGCATCAACCGCATCGGTAAGACGACGCCGAGCTTCTCCTTGCCGACGTACTTCACCATGCCGGCCCAGGCGACGCTGGACGCGCTTCCCATCACCCTGGCCCAAATTCAGGCAAGGTCCAGTTATGATCCGCGCTTTGCCGCGGCGGGCTTCAACGGCTCCAACATTGTTGAGGACAGCCCCATCGGGCGTTCCAGCTATCACGGTCTGGCTCTCCAGCTAAACCGCCGTTTCAATAACGGTCTTCAGTTCATTGGCGCCTACACCTGGAGCCACTTGATCGATGACAGCACCGCGGACTTTTTCTCAACCGTACTTTCGCCACGCCGTCCGCAGCAGTTCGAAAACCAGCGTGCGGAACTGGCGACCTCGGCTCTCGACCGTCGCCAGCGCTTCACCATGACTGTCGTTTACGACGTGCCCTGGTTCAAGCAGGGCAACTGGTTCCTGCGCAATGCCGTCGGCAACCTTGAGATCGCGCCGATTTACACCTACGAATCTCCTGAACTCGCGACGGTCCAGAGCCAGCTCGATTCCAACCTGAATGGCGATGCATTCACTGACCGCACCTTCATCAATATCGCCGGCAGTCCCGGTACTGGAAGCACCGTAACCGCTCTAAAGAACTCGGCCGGAGCCACAGTAGCGTATGTCGCCAACAACCCGAATGCCCGTTACGTGATTGCAGGCGCGGGTACTTTTCCAAATGCCGGCCGTAACACTCTGGCGGGCCGTCCCATCGATAATCTGGATGTGAATTTCCTCAAGCGTTTCTCTTACAAAGAACGAGCCAAGGTCGAATTCTCAGCCCAGTTCCTGAACTCCCTGAATCACCCGCAATTTGTTCCGGGTCTCTTGAATCAGATCAATTCGACGAGCCAGACCGGCGGTGGCGTCCGCAACTATCTCACTCCCGGCAAAGCCAACTTCAATAATCCGGAAGCCACTTTTTCGAGCAATCCGCGAACGATTCAGCTTGCCCTCAAGTTAATCTTTTAACCCGAAGACACAGTAATGCCTATCCAACTAGGGGAGCCCTCGGCTCCCCGTTTTTTTTTTGCCCAGCATGTTCGATAGCTCGGAAGTCATTGCGAAGCGCAAGGGCGTCGGGTGCGCGACATAGAAGTGAAAGCTATGAGGCACGGCGCGTCTCCCAGTAGTTCTCGAATCGCTGAGATGCGGAGCCTTGCACGTCAAGCCTAACCGGTGATAGGCTAACTCCATTTCAGATCTACGCTGTTGGAGGGTCTACATGCGAAGGCTGTCACTTGCGGTTCTTCTTTTCTGCGCGGTATCCGGCTCCGCGATCGCGCAGACTGCGGGCTCCATCACGGGCGAGGTCACGGATTCCAGCGGAGCAATTGTCCAGGATGCCGCCGTCACCGTTTCAAACGCCCTCACAAACTTTTCGCGGCAGACCGTAACGAATTCCTCCGGGCTCTACAGCATGCCCGAGTTGACGCCCGGCATCTATTCGGTAAAAGTGATGGTGCGGGGTTTCGACACGGTCGTGAAGACCAACATCGAGATTCAGGTCCAGCAGACCGCCCGGCTCGACTTCCGTCTTACCTTGGGGCAGGCTACCCAGATCGTTGAGGTGGCCGCCAATACGGCGCAGCTGAACACCGAAAACGCGACTGTCGGCACCGTGATCGAGCAGGCGCGAATTACAGAGCTGCCCCTGAACGGGCGCAGCTTCTTCAGTCTGGTTGCATTGAGCCCCAACGTGTCTTATGGATTCGTTCCGGCCGCGCAGGCCGCGGGCCGGCTCGGCGGCTCGCGCGGTTCTCTCACCATCGCGATATCGGGGTCGCGGTCCACCTGGCAGAACTACACGCTCGATGGCATCACGAATACCGACATTGATTTCAACACTTATATCCTGCAGCCCTCAGTGGACGCTCTGCTGGAGTTCAAGGTCCAATCAGGAATCTATCCGGCGGAGTTCGGCCGGGAAGCGGGACAAATAAACGTCTCCACTAAGCCGGGCACAAACGCATATCACGGGACCTTGTTCGAATTTTTGCGCAACGATAAGCTTGACGCAAGAGATTACGATTTCGCTTCAGCCACCCGCGGCGACAAAAGCCCTTCTCCCAAGAAAGGGCCCTACCGCCAGAATCAATATGGATACACGCTGAGCGGACCGATCCAGATCCCAAAGCTGTTCAACGGGAAAGATCGGCTATTCTTCATGTCGAATTTCGAGGGTTACAAGTCCCGCAGGACCGTTAACTCGTTAGGCACGGTACTCACGGCGGAGATGCGCAACGGCGACTTTTCCTCCGTACTCCCTCAGTACCCTCTGGCCGATCCGAACTCGCGCGCCGGAACGTATCCGAACATCACTCAAACCCTGTTCCCCGGCAACCAGATTCCCCAAAGCCGTTTGAGCGCCGGCTCCATCCTGCTTCTGAAATACATGCCTTTGCCGAACCTGCCCACCCCGCCCGGACTGCCGTTTAATAATTATCAGTACGGCCTGACGCTTCCGGTCGACAAAGATACGGTGACCGAGCGCATCGATTTCAACGAGAGTTCGAAATCGCAGTGGTTCGGCCGCTACAGTTGGAACGAAGAGTCAGCTTTCGCCGCCAATCCCTCGCTGGGCTTAAACGACGGAAACGTCCTGTATACCCGGGCCGGCCAGTGGGTTTTGTCCAATGTGAGGACGATTTCTCCCACGAAGGTAAACGAGGCTCGCTTCGGCTACAACTCGTTATTCAATAACATCACGCAGCAACTGGCCGGTAAAGAGAACGTGGATGAAGCGTTGGGCGTGCCGGTGAAGATCACGGATCCGAACTCCTTCGGCATACCGAATATCCCTCTCGCGCAGAACCTGACCAGCTTCGGCAATCCCACCAGCAGCCCCTTCCAGATCAACGACAAATATTTTCAGTTCGTAGATAATTTCTCCTGGGTTTTCGGGAAGCACTCCTTGCGTTTTGGCGGCGAGTATCGGTACAACATGTTTCCGCAGCTCGGAAACGAATTTCCTCGCGGCCAGTTTTATTTCGATAACCGGTTCACCCAAATTTACACGCCGACGGGCGCCACAACGGCTCAGACGTCCGGCGGTTACACGGGCGCGGACTTCATGCTGGGCGATACGTATGACGCAATCATCGCGGTCGCTCTGGCCAAAGCCGATTTCCGTAACAGCGAATGGGCTACCTATGTCGACGACACGTGGCGAATTAGCCCGCGGTTGACGCTCAGCCTGGGTTTTCGTTGGGAAGTCGCGCAGCCCTTGCTCGACAAATATGGTTTTGAGCCTAATGTGCAACTCAACCAGCCGCTTCCGAACGCCGCGAATGTGCAGGATCTGAGCAAGCACCCCGTTTACGTGCGCACGGGCGCCGGAGATTTCTACGACGGCATCGCATTCCGGTACGCCCCTTACTGGATGGGCGCCGGAGCAACCTCCGGGCCGCCGCTGCAGACCGTTCGAGACGGCCGGTTGGGCAACCGGTTGATCAACACGAATTACCGGAACTTCGCGCCCCGCCTCGGCATCGCCTATAGCCCATCGGACAAGTGGTCCATCCGCGCGGGTTTCGGCATCTTCTACTCGGAAGAAAGCAAGAACTCCATCTTCGACCTCTCACGCGGAATGGGCGGCCGGACTACGACTCTGGTGCAACACAACTATGATGTGCCGACGTTCAGCTACACGAACTTCATCAACACCGCATCGCTTCCGGTGACTGTCCCCATCAGCCTGACCTGGGGCGCCAATCCACACCTGCCGACCGCCAGCACTATGCAGTACATCGTCAATGTTCAGCGTACGCTCGGACAGGCAACCGCGATAGAGGCCGGCTATACCGGTTCCCTCAGCCGCCACCTTGCTTATCTTTCGGATCAAAACCAGGGCATCCTCAGCCCCACCCTATCGTCGCTGCAACGTCTTCCTTATCAGGAGTGGGGCGCGTCGGGAATTCAGTATTTGAACGCCGATGCCAATGGAAATTACAACGCCCTGGCCCTCAAGTTGACCCAGCGTTTTGGAACGGACTTGAACACATTGGTTGCGTATACGTGGTCCAGGTC
Source organism: Acidobacteriota bacterium (assembly GCA_030947245.1). Classification (GTDB taxonomy): domain Bacteria; phylum Acidobacteriota; class Terriglobia; order Bryobacterales; family Bryobacteraceae; genus JALYXI01. The sequence continues at coordinate 3,942 of JALYXI010000473.1, read as the reverse complement.
GCTCGATGAAACCAGCAACATTCGCGGTACCGTCGGAAGCGACTTCTCGCCACAGGATGCGCGCTGCCCCTTGCGGTGCGAATATGGCCCATCCGATTACAATATCCCGCATCGTTTTGTCGCTTCCATCCTCTACTCGCTGCCATTTGGGAAAGGCAAGAGATTTCTCGACCATGGAGGCGTGATCAACCAGGTGGTAGGCGGATGGCAGGCGAGCACCATCACCACGTTGCAAAGTGGCGGGGCGGTCAACACGTCTTCATGGGATTCCGGAGGCACCAACTTCATCTCAAACGCCACGCGGCTCAACTGCAATGCCGGCGTTGACCCGGTTCTGCCCAATCACAACCAGAACGGCTGGTATAACTCCGCGGCATTCTCCAACCCTCTTACTGCAACGTTTGGGAACTGTTCGCGAAACAATTTGCGAGGACCATGGATGGGGAACCAGGATGTTTCGGTTTTTAAGTTCTTCCGTATTACCGAAGCAAAGAACGTGGAGTTTCGTGTGGAGATGTTTAACGCCCCTAACCACGTATTGTTGAATGTGGGGGGTCAGTTGAGTTGGAACAATGGCTCGAATGTTGCGCCCGCGGCGAGTTTCGGGAAAATCACTGGGACGTCGAGTCCTATGCGCCAAATTCAGATGGCTTTGAAATTCAATTTTTAACTTAGAAACACGGCATAAACTGGATTGGTGAACCCGCGCGCAGTTCTCATTCTCGCTTTAGTATTTGCCCCCGCAGCCCACGCCCAGGTGGATTTTCAGCCGTTAGCTACATCCAACCTGACCGGCCCGCTCGCAACCGTGCCTCTGCCCGGCGGAACGGTTCTTTTCGTTGGTTCCATCAAAACTTTCTCAACGGACAAGTACCAGATCGCTCTTCAACAGTTCGTGCCTCCAAATGTCCAAAACCCGGCTCAGATCGCCACTCCCACGGCTTTAGCTACCGGTGGAAACGATCGGCCATACGCCGCGGCCATCGATCCCACTGGAAATATCTGGATCGCGGGTACAACCGATTCCGACGACTTCAACGTCGTCAGCCCGATCTTGGGACAGAAGATTCCATACCGGACCGCTGGTTTTGTTCTCGAACTCGATCCCGCTGGTAAGAATGTCCTCTTCGCCTCCACCATTTCAGGCCACCAGCCAACCGTATACGGCGCGAATGACTCGGGTTCCGGTCTCGGCACAAGCGCCACATCGATTTGTGTCGACAGCGCCGGTAATGTATACGTTGGCGGCAATACCGACGAATCGGACTTCCTCACTACCCCCGGCGCGTACCGCGGTAGTGGAGGTTATTACAAAAATGCTCTCGAGTACGCGTCCTACACTTACCTGATCAAGATTTCGCCCGCCCGAAAACTCCTTTACAGCACACTGATCGCGACGGGAACAACCCCGTGCACCGGTGGCAGTGCCTGCCTCTACAGGTACAGTGGTTCCGGATCTGTTGTCGCGCTTGCTGCTGATTCCACGGGCTCGGCGATCGTCGGCGCGCTCTACTCGGGCGGCGTTGCTACCGTTTCCAAAGTCGCCCCGGATGGCTCGAAGATCCTGTGGTCTATTCAGCCCGGCTCCGATTATGGCCATGTCTTAAACCTTTCGTTGGCCCAGGACTCCACCGGTGCGATCGACATTCTAGGGCAATACTTCGCTTCCGCGACAACCATCGGCGGTTCGGGGCCAGTCGACCAATACCAGGACCCCGGTCTCTTCGCCGCGAAGTCTTCTCCCGCGGGAACCCTGACGTATTCCAAAGACCTCGGCAAGTCTTCGGATTCGAACATCGTAGGCGTCGCGCTCGACGCGTCCGGGAATGCTTACTTCGCCGGCCGTAGCTCGTCCCCCGTCTTCCCCATACTCGGCGGCGTCCCCCAACTGGGAGCGGATTTCGTCCTTCGCCTGAGCGATGACGGCACTACGCCTCAAACACTTCTCCGCTTCCCCACCGGCACGCTCTCGGCCCCACCCGCGTTCCAAAACGGCCTGCTCTTGCTCCCTGGCGCCGGCGGCTCCCTGTTGAGAGTTCCTCCGGCAAACGATTTCACGAAGCCTGCCATTGTCGGCTATGCCAATGCGGCATCGTTTCGGGTGGCTGCGGGACTCTTTCCGGGAGCCCTTGCCTCCCTATTTGGCTGGGGCCTTCCGTCTTCCACTGACGGCGTGCGGATTACCATAAACGGCCAAAACGCTCCAGTGCTCTACGCCGGTCCCAATCAGATTAACTTCCAGGTGCCGTTCTTTACCGCGTACGTAAACGCTCCTCTGGCTATCGAGGTGCGGCTGCCTTCACAGACTCTGACCTTCAACTCGCTTCTCACGCGGTCTCTCGGAATTTTCACCGTCGACGGAACATACGCTGCCGCCTTAAACCAGGACGGCACTGTGAACTCTGCATCGAATCCGGCTGCCCGAGGATCTGTGGTTTCGCTGTTCGGGACCGGTGCCCTTTGGGTCCCGAGTCTCCAAACAGGCGCTGTGGCAACCGGCGCCATCTCTGCCGGTGTCGACCGGCCTCAGGTCTCCGACCGTTTCGGAACTCCGGCGCCGGTACTTTATTTCGGAACGGCTCCCGGCCTAAATGACGGAGTATTCCAGCTGAACGTGCAGCTTCCCACCGGCGTTAGCTTGCCCCTGACACTGGCGGATTCGTCCTTTTACCCCTCTGGCGCGAGCAATCCTGTGCAGCTTTACATCAGGTAATGCTCTGCAGAGCCATCCTTTCCCGCCTCGATAAGGTTTGGCGGCACAGACCAAAGAACGAAAGGACACTATAACTATGACTAAGATGACTCTGAAGACCGAAGGCGACAAACACGTCGTCGTGACTCGGCGCTTCGCCGCCTCTCCGGAGGCGGTGTACCGTGCGCACACGGAACCCTCGATGATCCGGAAATGGCTGCTCGGGCCCGATGGCTGGACCATGCCAGTTTGCCTGAGCGATCCGCGAGGGGGTGGCGGGATTCGCTACGAATGGGCTGATGGCAAAGGAAACGGGTTCTACCTGACAGGTGAATACGTGGCGCTGGAGCCCTTCCGCCGCATCGTTCACGTGGAGCGCATGCACCTGCCTGATCCTACACCTGAGAACCACGTGGAAACGACTTTTGAGCCGGACGGCAACGGCACGCTGATGACGATGCTGATGACGTTGCCGGATGCCAAGACGCGCGAAGCGATGCTTGCCACGGGAATGGAGCACGGCATGGAAGCCAGCTACGTCCGCCTTGAAACAATCACTTAGGGAACCCACGATAGGTGGCGGCGCCATCCGCAAAGGCTCTCCCGGCTGCCGATGAAGTGATCTCGTATCAAATCCCCCGTCAAGAGAAATCTATTCGCTACCGGACCAGCTTCCGGTATCGCCGCTTTACGAGCAGAATGACAGCGTGTGCGCCACCAGTTCTTTGGGTTTTGACAGGAAGGGCGAGTGGTCCGTTTCAATCGAGACCACCGTCTGACAGGGCGTCGCAGCAAGCATGCCCGATCCTGAAGGCACTGCACATAGAATCTCGGAACGCTTCCAAACCTTTCACTTGTTACGTGAACCGGGGTCGTAAACGGGGCGAGCGGCTGAGGCACGAGCATCGAAGATGCCCACTCCGCGTCCGACTCAGTGCAGCGGTTATAGAAGATCTCACGGAGCTTATCAGCCTGGAAGGTGCACACGGTTCCATCGGAAATCAGCCACGGTGCGAGTTTCGCCAAATTGTCATCTTCTGCGCCATCTGCAGGATCGCTTGGCCCTTACAGAGAAGGTAAGCACTGACATACGCCAGACCTTTGATTCGGCCCGGGTGCCGTTCGGCGGCCTGACTGATCACGATTCCCCCATGCTGTGCCCGACCAGCAGGACGGGTTGGGGTTCTGTCAGCAGCGCCCCGCATACCGCCTGTGTATATCGCTCCAGAGTGACCTCTGCCGGGGGCGTT